>DNFL01000182.1:0-190 GCA_003486945.1 Hyphomonas sp.
GCGCCCGCCGCCGCGATAGTCGCGCACGCCATATTTCGCATCATACGCATAGTCCGCATGCCCCGGCCGGTAGCGGTCGCGGATCTCGCGGTAGTCCTTGCTGCGTTGGTCGGTATTCTCGATCAGCAGGGAGATCGGTGTCCCTGTCGTCACCTGTCCATCCGTCCGGTCATCCTCGAACACGCCGGAG
>DNFL01000182.1:561-1018 GCA_003486945.1 Hyphomonas sp.
ATGGCTCTCGCCCCAGGTGGTGACACGAAAAAGATGCCCGAACGTGTTATGCGACATGTGACAGCCTGCGCCCTCGCGGTGATCGCCTGCCTCCTATATGAAATCGGCCAGAAATCCAAACACCGCCAAAGGGGCGCTGCCTATGTCCTCCTCGATCCTCCCGCCGACGCCCAGCGCTGCCGAATATGCTGCCTCCGGCGACCGCCCGCTGATCCCGGAGGCGAGCGATCCCTTCGTCCTGTTCGAGGCCTGGATGGCCGATGCCCGCGCCGCCGAGGCAAGCGATGCCAACGCCATGTCCCTCGCCACGGTGGATGCCGAAGGCCGCCCGGATGTCCGCATCGTCCTCCTTAAGGGTCTCGAGGGCGGCGGCTTCACCTTCTTCACCAACCTTGAGAGCGCCAAGGGCGTCCAGCTCGCCGCCCAGCCGCAGGCCGCGCTCTGCTTCCACTGGAAG
>DNFL01000182.1:1137-2911 GCA_003486945.1 Hyphomonas sp.
GTCCGCATGGTGCTGCTGAAGGGCGCCGATCCGCGCGGCTTCGTCTTCTATACCAACCTCGGCAGCCGCAAGGCGGCGGAGCTTCGCGCCAACCCGCAAGCCGCGCTCTGCTTCCACTGGAAGAGCGTGCGCCGACAGGTCCGCATCCGGGGCAGCATCACCCGCGTCACTGATGCCGAGGCCGATGCGTATTTCGCCACCCGCGCCGCCCAGAGCCGCATCAGCGCCATCGCCTCCGACCAGTCCCGCCCGATGGCATCGCGCGCCGCCTACGAACAGCGCGTCGCCGAGGTTTCCACCATCTATGGCGACGGCCCGGATATTCCGCGTCCGGACTTCTGGGGCGGCTTCCGCCTCACGCCCCTCGAAATCGAATTCTGGCAGGACCAGGCGTTCCGCATGCACGACCGCCTAAAATTCTACCGCAAGGCCGAAGCCGGCTGGGCCACAGTCCGGCTTTATCCGTAAGTACACTCACTGGGGGAACACAATGAAACTCGGCCTGCAGATCGTGCTCGGTCTCTTCTCGCTCATTCCGCTTGCCTTCGCTGTCATGGGCCTGATGAGCGGCATGGCCGGCGCTGATCCGGCTGCGACCGTTTCAGCTGCCGTGGATAATCAGTACAGATACATGTCGGGCGTATACATTCTCGTCACGCTGCTGCTCTGGTATGCCATTCCTAACATCGAGCGCCATTTCACCCTGATGGCCCTCATCTGCGCCGCGCTCGTCATCGGCGGCATCGGCCGCTTCCTCTCGCAAACCGCCATCGGCCCCGGCACCCCGCAACAATCCGCTGGCATGCTGATCGAACTCGGCTCACCAATCCTGCTCGCCTGGCTCTGGCTCATCGTGCGCAAACCGCGCGCCGGAAACCCGTAGAGCGGGATTTATCCCGCCGATCTCCGGTGTCCTTGATGACCTTCATCATCAGCTGGCCCAGCGGATCGCACGCCGCCCAGCCGGCATCATCCGCATCCAGCCAGTCCGCCACCCGGTAGGGCTCATCCGTCGCGATCAGCACCACGCCGTCATCCACGAGGCGCTGGTATTCCACGCCGTCGCCATCGGCCCAGTAGAGATCGTCCAGCCGCTCGCCCTTGCGCCCCAGCGTGCCGAAGGCCGGCTCCACGCCTTCCTTCACAAGCCGCTCGAAGGCCGGCGGGTCCGGCCGCTCGGTGCCGGTCCAGGCGATGATCCGTGTACGGTCAACGCCGAGCCCTTCCAGCCGCTGGATATCGCGCCCGCCGCGCGCCGAGGCCGTCATCATCAGGCCCGGGTCCAGCTTCGCTATCTCGGCGGCTTCCTCGTCATTGTAGGAAATCATGATCACGTTCGCCGCCGCATCCGCCGCCTTCACGGCCTCGAAAATCTCCCGGAAGCCGGTCGTCTTCTTGCGGTCCAGCTCCAGGATCGCGCCATTCTGCTTCGCCCAGATCAGCGCATCGGTCAGCTTCGGCGGATGGAAATCCGTCACCGTCCCGTCCTCATCCTTCAGCCGTATCTTCGCGATATCCGTCCATTTCGTGTCCGAGACATAGCCGGTCGCGTCCGCCGTCCGCCCGAACCGGTCATCATGGTGCAGAAACAACACCCCGTCGCGGCTCGTTGCGATGTCCACCTCGAACACTTTCACGCCGCGCTCCAGCCCGTAGGCCATCGTCTCGACTGCATTCTCGGGATAGCCCGGCGCGCCGCCCCCCCGGCGCGCGGCCCCCGCCGCGCCGCCGGTCTTCCGCGAGCGATCAGACAGGCCCGGCCGGGGGGGGGAGC
>DNFL01000059.1 GCA_003486945.1 Hyphomonas sp.
ACGGGAATGCCCGTGCGCGCCTGATGGCTGCGGCCGAAGAAGTAGCAGATGGCGGAGAAGCCGGAGACGGTTTCACGGTCCGGCGATTTCCAGACAGAGCCATCTGGCAGGGCGGCTTCAGACGCGGGGCTGGCTTTCTGGGGAACTTTCAGCAGGCGCAGGTCATCGGAGAAGGGGCCGGCGAGTTCTGTGTCCGGGTTCAGCGCGCGGTTGACTGGGTATTCCATGTTGGACTGGCCGGAGCAGAGGAAGACGTCGCCGATGTGGATGTCTGAGCGGGTGGCTGCGCCTTCGGCGTTGGTGGCCAATAGGGTGAGGTCGCGGGCGGCGCTTTGAGCCGGGAGGACGGCCTGCCAGGTGCCGGCGCTGTCTGCTGTTGCGCTTATTGTGGCATCGCCGAGGGAGACTTTGACGGCTGAGCCCGGCGCTGCTGTACCCGCGACGGTGATGGGCGCGCCCTGCTGCAGCACCATGCGGTCTGCGAAGCGGGGGGTGAATTCCGGTGCCTGCGCGAGCGCGGCGCCGAGGGGCAGGGCGGCTGCCATTCCGGAAATGAATAGGGCTCTGGCCAAACAGAACATCTGAATCCTCCGCCGTGTCGTTTTAGTCTTGATAGCGCTATCATTATCTCGCTAAAGTGCAACACACCTGACGCCGACTCATGGCGCCGGGCAATGGAAACGCAGCGATGTTCCCCCCGGTGGCCGCAAGGCGCCGCGAGACCGGAGCAAGTTGCAGGGAGGACGAAGCATGCGGGCCAACAGGCTGTTCCTGAGCGTTGCGACGAGCGCTGTTCTGCTGGTTTCCGGCTGCACGACCAAGCCGGCGGCGGGCAAACTGACGGCGCAGGCGGACACCTGCGAGTTGCGGCTGACGCAGCATGGTTTCCTTCCCTCTGCATCGAAGACCGTTATCCTGCGGACGGCGCAGGCAGAGCCGGTTGCGTATGAAGTGCGCGATGCGGCGGGCGCCGTGGCGGCGTCCGGAATGTCCGTGCCCGGAGGAAGCAATGCGGCCTCTGCAGACAGCGTGCATACGATTACGCTGGCGCAGGACCTGCCGGAGGGCGAGGGCTATACCGTTTCGGCATGCGGCGGGGTGAGCCATCCGTTTGCAGTGCGCGCGGACCTTTATGCGGGCCTGTCGGAAGATGCGCTGCGCTATTTCTATCACAACCGCATCGGCACGGAGATAAAGGCCGAATATGTTCAGGGGCCGCAATGGACGCGCCGCGCATCGCTGGCGCCGTTGAGCGCGACGTGTTTCTTCGGCGAAGACATGTTCGGCACCACTTGGCCGGGCTGCGGTTATGAACTGGAAGTGACGGGCAGCTGGTTCGATGCCGGGGATTTCGGCGTGTATCCGGTGAACCTCGGCGTGTCTGTGTGGACGCTGCAGCATGCCTATGAGCGCATGGCGCAGTGGGACGCAGTGGCAGAGGCCGGGTGGGCGGATGGCCGGATGCAGTTGCCGGAGACCGGCAATGGCGTGAGCGAACTGCTGGATGAAGCGCGCTGGGGCATGGAGAGCCTGCTGAAGTTGCAAGTGCCGGAAGGCGCGATGGTTTGGGCGCCGAAAGCGGGCACGCAGACAGAGCATGGCAAGGCGGCTGAGCTTGAAGAGATTGATGCGGGCGGGATGGTGCATCACAAGCTGGCGGGGCGCAAATGGCCGCCGCTGCCCATCTGGCCGTGGAATGCTGATCAAGAGCGGCTGCTGTATCCGCCTTCGACCTCGGCCACGCTGGGGCTGGCGGCGACAGGCGCGCAGTGCGCGCGGCTGTGGGCTGGCGTGGATGATGTGTTTGCCGGCAAGTGTTTTGCGGCAGCGCTGCGCGCCTACGAAGCGGCGAAGGCGCATCCGGAAATCTATGCCAGCAACAGCTTTGACGGTAGCGGCGGATATGGCGATGGGCGGCTGGGCGACGAGTTTGCCTGGGCGGCGCTGGAGCTGTACGAGACGACGGGCGACCCGGCCTATCTGGCAGACCTTCGCGCCAATCCGGCCTTCGGGCCGGTGAAGGATGCGTTCGGCTGGGCGGATGTGGACCTGATGCCGGCGCTGACCCTCTCTGTACGGAAGGATGTGCGCGACCGGAAACTTTCGGCAGATGGCAAGGCGATTGTCGTGAACGCGGCGGAGAAAATTCTCACGATCCGCGACGGCGAAGGCTATCGCTTTCCGCTTGGCGTTTCGGAATATTACTGGGGCTCCAACAGCCTTGTGCTGAACCGCGGTCTTGTCCTGGCGGCGGCGTTTGATCTGACGGGCGAGGCGCGTTTCCGCGACGGCGCGGTGGACGCGATGGACTATGTGCTCGGCCGCAACGTGCTCGATCAGAGCTATGTGTCCGGCTATGGCATTCGGGCGATGCGCGCGCCGCACCACCGGATGTGGGCGGGCGCCGTGGACCCAGAGTTTCCGCTGCCGCCGCCGGGAGCGTTGGCGGGAGGCGCGAACAATACCGCAATGGCGGACCCCGTGGCGCAGCAGTTGAAGGGCAAGTGTGCCCCCATGGCCTGCTGGGCGGACGATGTTGAATCTTTCGCGATGAATGAAGTGGCCATCAACTGGAACGCGCCGCTCGCCGCGCTTGCCATCTATCTCGACCATACCGAACGGCGCACGACCGCCGCCGCCAGCCTCAAGGAGTGACATTGGATGACATTGTCCACCGTTTCGAAATTCGTGCTGCTGACCTGCGCAGCGGCCTTGCTGGCCGCGCCCGGATGCAACTCCGCCATGCGTGACGATGACAAATGGCCGTATGCGGATGTTTCCGTGACGCCGGAGAGCTGGCCGGAACTGAAAGTGGCAGCGCTCGACCCTGAGATCGAAGCGCAGATTGATGCGATCCTGCCGAAGCTGACGCTGGAGCAGAAGGTCGGCCAGGTGATCCAGGGCGACAGCGAATTCCTGACGCCGGAGGATGTGAAACGCTACCGGCTGGGGTCGGTGCTGAGCGGTGGGAACTCGGCGCCGGGCGAGCAACCGTTTGCGGACACGGCGACATGGCTCGCGGCGGCGGACGCGTATTTCGAAGCGTCGCTGGATACCGAAGGCGTGGAGATCGCCATTCCGGTGATCTGGGGCATTGATGCCGTACACGGACATACGAACCTTGTGGGCGCGACCGTTTTTCCGCATAATGTCGGGCTCGGTGCGACGAATGATCCGGAGCTGATCCGGGATATTGCGGCGGTGACGGCGGCGGAGCTCGTTGTTTCTGGGCATGATTGGACGTTTGCGCCGACGCTGGCTGTGCCGCGCGATGATCGCTGGGGTCGTGCGTATGAAGGCTTTTCCGAGGACCCGGAAATTGTGCGCGCCTTCGCGGCCAAAGTGGTGGAGGGGCTGCAGGGCGTGCAGGGCGCGGAGGGGTGGCTGCGTGATGGGCGTGTGATTTCCAGCGCGAAACACTTCCTTGCCGATGGCGGCACGGAGAATGGCCGCGACCAGGGCGATGCGCGCATCAGCGAGGCGGAGCTGCGGGATATCCATGCGGCGGGCTATATGCCGGCGATCGAGTCCGGTGTGCAAACGATCATGGCGTCGTTCTCCAGCTGGAACGGGATCAAGATCCATGGCAGCCATGCTCTGCTTACGGACATTCTGAAGGAACGTCTTGGGTTTACCGGGTTCATTGTCGGTGACTGGAATGCGCATGGGCAGATACCGGGTTGTACGAACACGGATTGTCCGCAGGCATTGCTGGCGGGGCTCGACATGTACATGGCGCCGGACAGCTGGAAGGGAATGTATGAATCGACGCTGAGACATGTTCAGGACGGCACAATTCCGATGGAGCGGCTGGATGATGCCGTGCGGCGGATCCTGCGCGTGAAGATTGCCTATGGCCTGTTCGACAAGCCGTTGCCGAGCCAGCGGGCGGGCGCGGGCGACACATCGCTGCTTGGGTCAGCGGCGCACCGGGATGTGGCGCGGCGGGCTGTGCGTCAGTCGCTGGTGTTGCTGAAGAACAATGACGGCACGCTGCCGCTGGCGGCGAAGCAGACGGTGCTGGTGGTGGGCGACGGGGCCGACAGTATCAGCAAGGTTTCGGGCGGGTGGACGCTGTCCTGGCAGGGCGGCGGGTATGACAATGCGCATTTCCCGAACGGGCAGTCGATCCTCTCAGGCATCCGCGATGTGGTCGAAGCGGCGGGCGGCCGGGTGATCCATGATCCGGCAGGCACGAGCAAGGTGAAAGCCGATGTCGTGATCGCGGTATACGGAGAAGATCCGTATGCGGAGTTCCAGGGCGACCGGGACAACGTGGACTTTGTGCCGGATGGGTATGACCCTTCGTTGCTGGCGGATTACCGTGCGAGCGGGGCGAAGGTGGTGTCGGTGTTCCTGTCGGGGCGGCCGCTGTGGACGAACCCGGAGATCAACGCTTCGGATGCGTTCGTGGCGGCATGGTGGCCGGGTTCTGAAGGTGGCGGGGTGGCGGATCTCCTGTTCCGCACGAAACCGGAATATGACTTTACCGGGCGCCTTTCCTACTCCTGGCCGTCAAGTGCGGTGCAGACGCCGCTGAACCGGGGAGATGCGAATTATACGCCGCAGTTTGCCTATGGCTATGGGCTTTCCTATGCCGCGCCACAGACTGTGGGTGTGCTGACGGAAGAGAGTGGGCTCGCATCTGAAGCGAATGGCGCGCGGGGCGCGGTGTTTGTGCGCGGGCAGGCGGTGGCGCCTTGGAGCATGCGGTTCGAGGGATCGGACGGCCCGCCGGCGCGGGTGGATCATGGCGCGCAGGAAGATGCGCTGGCCCTGTCGGCGAACAGCGCTCCGGCAACGCTTTCGTTCGAGACGGCTGGTGCCGGGCTCGACTGGTCACGCGAGTCGAACGGGGCGATGGAGCTGAGCTTTTTCGCGCGTTCGATGACGGCAGAGACGGCGAGTGTGAACGTGTCGATGGGATGCACGCTGGAAGGCGGATGTACGCGGCAGGTGCCGGTGGCGGTGGGTGCCGAGTGGGCGGAGCACCGGATTTCACTGAGCTGCTTTGCGGATGCGGGCGTTGACATGTCGAAGCTGACGAGCGCAGTGCGGTTCGGGCTGGACGGCGGACGCGTGGCGTTCGCGGGCATCGCTCTCGCCGAGGACAAGGACGGCCAGCCGAACTGCGGCGGCTGATCCGGCAGGCGCTGCCTGAGCGGCGGCGCAACACGAGGAGGAGACGGACCGATGGCCGGACTTTCCGCCATGCGCCTGGCGCTTGCCTTGATGATGGTTTTTGCCTTCCTGCTCGGGAGCGCGCGGGCAGCGGGGCCAGAATGCGGCGCGCCGCTGGGGGTTTGCGAGGGGCAGGTGGCGGGCGCGTTTCCGCTGATTGCGGGCGAGGTGCCGGTAGCGGTGATGGCCGACGCGGCGGACTGGCCGGGTGTGCTGAGGGCAGCGAGTAATCTGACCACGGACCTTTCGGAACTTGCGCGGGGCGAGGCGGCAGCGGGCGAGTTTGCAATCATTGCGGGGACGCTGGGGCGTTCGGCGGTGATTGACCGGCTGGTGGCCGAAGGGCGGCTGGACGTTTCGGCCATCGACGGCGTCTGGGAAGGGTATGTGCAGGCGATTGTTGAGGCGCCTGCGGAAGGCATCTCGCGTGCGCTCGTGATTGCCGGGGCGGACAAGCGCGGCACGATCTATGGCATCTATGACCTTTCGGAGCGTGCGGGTGTTTCGCCGTGGAAATGGTGGGCGGATGTGCCAGTGCCGCACCGGCCGGAACTGTCTGTGACCGCCGGGAGCCGAGCCGACTGGCCGCGGGTGAAGTATCGCGGCATCTTCATCAATGACGAGAAGCCGGCGCTCCATGGCTGGGTGAACCATTACTATGGTGGGTTCAAGAGCGGCTTCTACGAGCGCGTTTTCGAACTGATCCTGCGCAACAAGGGCAACTATCTGTGGCCGGCGATGTGGGGCGAAGCGATCTATGATGACGATCCGCTGAGTGGTCCGCTGGCGGATGAAATGGGCGTTGTAGTCGGCAAGTCGCATCACGAGCCGATGGGGCGCGCGCATGTAGAATGGGCGCGCTATGGCGAGGGGCGGTGGGACTATACTTCCAACGAAGAGGTTCTGCGCGGCTTCTGGCGCGATGGAATCGAGCGGCTGAAGGATTGGGAAACAATCGTCACGCTGGGCATGCGCGGCGATGGCGACGAAGCGATGACCGAGGGCACGGCGATTGCGCTGCTGGAGCGGATCGTGGCCGATCAGCGCGGCATCATTACAGATGTCACCGGTAAGCCGGCGGCGGAGCAACCTTCCATCTGGGCGCTCTACAAGGAAGTGCAGGACTATTACGACCAGGGCATGGATGTGCCGGAGGACGTAACCCTTCTGTTTGCGGATGATAACTGGGGCAACATCCGGCGCCTGCCGGAGTCCGGCAGTGAGCGGGCGGGCGGATATGGCGTCTACTATCATTTCGACTATGTCGGCGGGCCGCGAAACTACAAATGGCTGAACACAAACCAGATCGAGCGCGTTTGGGAGCAGATGAACCTCGCCTGGGAGTTCGGAGCGCGGCAGACATGGATTGTAAATGTTGGCGACATCAAGCCGATGGAGTTTCCGATCTCGTTTTTCCTCGATCAGGCCTGGAACCCGGAGGCAATGCCGCGCGAGCGGATGTCTGGCTATACAGAAGTGTGGGCGGCGCAGCAGTTTCCGGCGGAGCATGCGGGCGAGATCGCTCAGATCACGGAGCTTTACACGAAGTATGTCTCGCGGCGGAAGCATGAGCTGGTTGATCCGAAGACGTTCAGTGTTGTGAACTTCGATGAATTCCGGCGCGTGACGGCGGAGCTGGAGGCGCTGGCGGCAAGGGCGGATGCGGTGCGGGCGAAGCTGCCGGCGGAGTATGATGACGCCTATGTGCAGCTGGTCTGGTTTCCCGTTCTCGCAACGACGAACCTCTACCAGCTTTATGAGGCGGCGGCGCTCAACCGGCTATACACGGCGCAGGGTCGAGCGATGGATGCGCAGGCGCAGGCCAATCGTGTAGAGGCGTTTTTTGCGCACGATGCTGAGTTGACGCGCGTCTACCATGAAGATGTGGCGGACGGGAAATGGGTGCACATGATGTCGCAAACCCATATCGGCTACACTTACTGGCAGCAGCCGGACAATCAGGTGATGCCGGCGGTGGAGCGCCCGGAGGTTTCGAAGAAGGCGCGACTGGGCGTTGCGGTCGAGGGCGATAG
>DNFL01000336.1 GCA_003486945.1 Hyphomonas sp.
GCAGAAACCGGGAATTCGGCGGGGTGAAAACCCCCGAAGGGCGGGCGGGCCGTGCCAAAGCGCCGGCTGAGGAAACCGGCACCGAAGCGGAAAAATCCGAATGATCGTTATTGAGGGTCCCGTCCGCATCCCGCCCGCCAATCTCGAAGCGGCACGTTCGGCGATGGAGCAGATGATCCGCGCCAGCCGCGCCGAGCCGGGGTGTATCGACTATGCCTACAGCCTCGACGTGCTCGATCCCGGCCTCGTCCGCGTCACCGAACGCTGGCAAAGCCGCGAAGCGCTGAAAGCCCATTTCGCCGCCGCCCACATGGCCACCTGGCGCGCCTTCTTCCCGCAACTCGGCATCACTGACAGGTCCCTGCGTCTCTATGAGGCGGACCCGGAACCCATCTGAAACCGTTGCGCGCCCCGTCCGGCCTCGCTACTGACCCCGCAGACGAGTTCCGTGCGGAGGCCTGACTGATGAAGAAAACCCTGCTGCTGCTGCCCGGCGACGGGATCGGCCCGGAAGTCATCGCCGAGGCCCGCCGTGTGGCGGAGCTTCTCGTGCCCGATATCGGCATTGAAACCGGCCTTGTCGGCGGTGCCAGCTTTGATGCCCACGGTACACCGCTTACGGATGAAACGCTGGAGAGAGCCCGCCAGTCAAACGCGGTCCTGCTCGGCGCCGTCGGCGGCCCGAAATGGGCGAACGCCGCAAGAGACAAGCGCCCCGAAGCCGGCCTGCTTGCCCTGCGCAAAGGGCTCGATGTCTTCGCAAACCTGCGCCCGGCCTTCTGCTTCCCCGCGCTCGTTGATGCTTCCAGCCTGAAGCGCGACCGGGTCGAAGGTCTCGACATCATGATCGTCCGTGAACTGACGGGCGGCGTCTATTTCGGCCAGCCGCGCGGCATCGACGAAGCCGGCGGCCTGCGCCGCGGCTATGACACCGCCATCTACACCCATCCGGAGATCGAGCGCGTCGCCCGCGTTGCCTTCGATATTGCGCGCGGCCGCAAGGCCCGCGTCTGCTCGGTTGAGAAATCCAACGTCATGGAATCCGGCCTCTTCTGGCGCCAGGAAGTCACCCTCGCCCATGCCGAACTCGGCGGCGGCGTGGAGCTTTCCCACATGTATGCCGATGCCTGCGCCATGGAACTCGTGCGCCAACCCAAACAGTTCGACGTCATCCTCGCCGACAATCTCTTCGGCGACATCCTGTCGGACGAAGCTGCAATGCTCACCGGCTCCATCGGCATGCTGCCGTCCGCCTCGCTCGGCGCGCCCGGCGTGCCCGGTCTTTATGAGCCGGTGCACGGCTCGGCGCCGGATATTGCAGGGCAGGGCGTTGCCAATCCCTGCGCCGCCATTCTCTCGCTCGAAATGGCGCTGCGCTGGTCGCTCGGCAAGGAGAAGGCTGCCGACACCCTATTTGCCGCCGTCGGAAAGGCGCTCGACCGCGGCGCCCGTACCCGCGACCTCGGCGGCACGCTCACCACCAAACAGATGGCCGACGCTATCATCGCGGCGCTCTAGATATGTGAAAAGCCCCGCGGCGCAAACCGCGGGGCTCTCCTGCCATATCGTCCGTCTACGGATTAGAACGTCTTGCGCAGTGTCACGCCGATGGTGCGCGGCTGGTTCACATGGAAGCCCAGCCGGGCCCGTCCGCCCCGCTCGCGGTCGAAGGACAGTTCGGCGTCCTCGTCCGTGACGTTGTTGACATAGGCGGTCACCGACCAGTCGTCGAACTCGAGACCGGCGCTGAGGTTCAGCGTCGTGTACGAGCCGAGGTTGAGGTCCACGAGGTTGCGAGGGTTCTCAAGCCCCGTCAGCGCGCCCAGGGAAAGTCCGGTTGCGCCCGGCAGGCCTTGCGTCGGCAGCTGATCGCTCGGCTGCGTATAGCGGTCGCCGATATGCTGCACCGAGCCGGAAACGAAGGCATCGGCATTCACCCAGGCCGGCGTCCAGCGATAGGTGCCGGCTGCGGAGAGTTGCAGCTCCGGCACGGAGGGCAGGCGATTGCCGTCCTCGATGCCGCCGATCACGTTGTTGGCGCCGTCCCGCACGGTGGAGTCGAACTTCGCTTCCAGCACGCTGGCAGCGAAGGTCAGGTCCAGCCCGGCCACCGGGCTCCAGCCGAGTTCCGCTTCGATGCCGGCCGTGTGGGCCTTGTCAACGTTGAACACGATGCGCGAGGAGCAGGAGCCTGCGTCCAGCGTCACCTGAAGGTCCTGGATGTCGGTATAGAACGCGGCGGCGTTGAAGCTGACCGTGCCGGTCAGGGCCTTCATGCCCGCCTCATAGTTCCACAGCTTCTCGTCGCCATAGCTCTGGAAGCCGCCGAAGATCTGCTGGTCCTGCGGCGTGCACAGCGGCACGTTCAGCGGGTCATTGACGCCGCCGAGACGGAAGCCCTGGCTTGCCTGTGCATTCAGCGTGATCGCATCGGTCGCGTCATAGCTCACCAGAACGCGCGGTGAGAACCCGTCCGAGGCCGTCGTGTCCTTGACGTTCGAGTCGCCGTTGGCGAACAGGCCGCCCGACGAGATCGTGCGGTCTTCCTCGAAGTCGTAGAACCGCCCGCCGGCCGTAACGGTCATCCGCTCGGTGACGTCATAGCTCGCTTCGCCGAACACTGCCCACTGCGTCAGCGAGTAGGAGAGATCGGAGTTGAACGGCGAATCGGCGGGGAAGCCATTGGCCACGGCTGCCGATGTGCCTGCGCCCAGCGCTGCATCGGTGAAGGCATCATAGCCGGGCGTCGGCAGGCGCTGGGCATAGTCACGTGAGTTGTCCGAGTAGAACACACCCGCCACCCATTGCAGCGGACCCGCACCGTTCGAGCCGAGGCGAACCTCCTGCGTCACGCTTTCATATTCCGTCGTGTCACGCAGGTTGGAGGGAATGGCATAGACCGCCGGGTTGTAGCCGAGGTCCTGAGACACGCTGTGCGTCAGGGCGCTGGCATCGCGGCTGACAAGGATTTCCCGGTTGATGAAGCTGGTGACCGAGGTCAGCGTCACGCTGCCGAGGTCCAGCGACGCCGTCAGGTCGGCAATCCGCGTATCGTCGGAAAACTCCTCGCCCATCAGCAGGTACTGGGTGTTGTCCGGCATGGATGCCGAGCCCGAGAGCCAGTTGAAGGCTTCGGAACGGTTGAAGCCGTCTGAGCCGATATTCTGCACGATCAGGCGCGGCGTGATCGTCAGCGACTCGGTCGGCTGCCAAGTCATCGCCAGGCGCCCGCCCGTTCGGTTGCCCCGGTTGACGTCTTCTTTCGCCGCCGGGCCGATGGCATCGATCCAGCCGCCATACTCGGTGTGATAGCCGACAATCCGCAACGCCGCATTGTCACCGACCGGCGCGTTGAACATGCCTTTGATATGGCCGCCGACGCTGCCATCTTCGATCGCGTTGACGTTGGCTTCGAAGCTGCCTTCGCGCATGCCCATCTGCGGCTGGTTGGTGATGTAGCGCACTGTGCCGCCCACCGATCCCGAACCGAACAGCGTGCCTTGCGGGCCG
>DNFL01000289.1 GCA_003486945.1 Hyphomonas sp.
AGGCGCATGGCTGCGGAGGGATGGCGCCGCGGCGCAGCCGGGTCAAGCGGCCAAATGTGCGGGGCGGGCTTTCCGGCGGGGGCAAACCGCGCCAGAAATGTGGAGGTGACGCTGACTGGGATCCCGCAAGATGGTCGAAAACCTTTGCTTCGAGAAAATTCTCTCATCCCTGGCGACGCCGGTTGTCGTTTTCGACCGGGACATACGTTTTTCCTATGCCAATGAGGCCTATTGCCGGTCCGTGCTCCGGCGCTGGGAGGAACTGGAAGGACGCAAGCCGGCGGACCTGTTCCCGGAATCCGAGGAACGCATGGACGCGATACGGTTGCGCTTTCAGCGCGCGTTTGAAGGCGAAGCATCCAGCACGGATGCGGCGCCCTATCATATTCCCGGTCCGGACGGACGGATGCTGGAACGATATTGGCGCTCACGCATTTCTCCGCTTTACGGGCCGGATGGCAGCGTGACGCACGTCATCCAGTCCGGCGAGGATGTGACCGATGAGGTGATGCTGCGTCAGCAGAAGGATGTCATCGCGGCGGAGCTGGAACACCGGGTGCGCAATACACTGGCAATGGTGGGCTCGCTGGCAGTGGTGACGGGGCAGTATACGCCGAGCGTGGAGGCCTTTGTCGAAACCTTCACCGACCGGCTGGACGCGATGAGCCGCAACCTGTTCATGATTTCGGACAATCACTGGCGCGGCCTGCCGTTCCGCACGATCATCGAGTCAGAACTGGCGCAGATTGCATCCATCGATGATCCGCGCATCACGCTGGACGGGCCGGAACTCATCCTGTCGGTGCGGTCCACCAAATGGGTGGCGCTGCTGACGCATGAACTTGTGACCAATGCTACGCGCTATGGATGTTTCTCCGTATCCGGAGGAAGTCTGGCAGTCAGCTGGCGCCTGGCAGACGGCGCATTCATCGTCGACTGGGTCGAGACCGGGCGGAAAGGAACGGGCATTCCGGAACGCAAGGGGTTTGGCACGCAGATGCTGGACCTGATGCCGAACGTCGTGACCGAGCGGAATTTTCGCGACGAAGGCCTGGCACTGAGGATCACCGTGACGGGATCGTTCTATGTGCCGCCGGCAGACAGCCTCTAGGAGATCTTCAGGGAACGGATGAACAGCGCCTGGCCGATCAGCGTCTTGACCTGGGCAGGCTTGAACGGTTTCGGCACGAGGAAGGTCGGCTCGCCGTCCCGCCCGGTCAGAAGGCGTTCGGGGAAAGCGGTGATGAAAATTGCCGGTACTTTGATTTTACTCCGGATTTCGACAACCGCATCTGTGCCCTGTGTGCCGTCTGCCAGCTGGATGTCGGCAAGGATCAGGTCGGGATTGGCGTCCAGGGCAGCCTGAACGGCCTGCTTTCGCGTGGACGCGATGCCCGCGACATGGTGGCCAAGCGATGTAACGATCTGCGACAGGCTGGCAACGATCAGCGGCTCGTCTTCGATGATGAAGATGCGTGCCGATTGCGGTGCGGAGAGATCGTTTCCGGACTTGTCTAGCAAATCCTCGACTTCCGCAGCGCTGATGCCGAGGATGACGGCGGCGTCTGCCGCGTTGAACCCTTCCATCGATGTCAGCAGCAAGGCCCGCCGTCCGGCAGGCGAGACCGGTACGGATGCGGCAGACCAGCTTTTCGGCGCGCAGAGGGCTTGATCCAGCGCCTTGAACAGCGAGACGCGGGTCACGCTGTCCGGCATGCCTTCGATCAGGAGTTCCAGCATTGTCTCGACGGCAAGGTCGCCTTGCGTCGCGGCGCCCGTCACAGCGCGCGCGTACCGGCGCAGGTACGGCAATTGTTGTTCAACCGTTTCTGAGATTCGCATTCGGGCCCCCCGGTCTCCGGACGGGACGTTTGCACAGAGAGGCGTGATCTGCAACGCACCCGGCAGGCCAAAAGAATTTTCACGGCTTGCAGATCAGGCCAATTGCACGGAACGGTTCGTGTGCGGATGGACCGTAATGTTTACACCTTGTCCGGTACCGGTGTGACGCGGAGATAGGGCTTCAGTGTGCGATAACCCTTGGGGAAGAGGCGCGCGATTTCGGCGGGGTCCTGCAGCGAGGGAGCGATGATCACATCGTCGCCCTGCGCCCAGTTGACCGGGGTTGCGACCTTGAAGCCATCGGTCAGCTGCAGCGCGTCCAGCAGGCGCAGGACTTCGCTGAAATTGCGCCCGACGCTGGGCGGGTAGACGATCGAGGCTCGGATCTTCTTCTGCGGGTCGATGATGTAGACGGCGCGGACCGTGAGTTTCGGGTCAGCGCTGGGATGGATCATGTTGTAGAGCGTCGCGATCTTCCGGTCCGGGTCTGCGATCATCGGGAAATTGACGGCTGCGCCCTGGGTTTCCGCAATGTCGTCGCTCCAGTCGCGGTGATGGCCCAGCGTGTCGACCGATATAACCAGCGCCTTGGCGCCGCGGCGGGCAAATTCTTCCTTGAGGCGGGCCGTATAGCCGAGTTCGGTGGTGCAGACAGGCGTGAAATCGGCAGGGTGGGAAAAGAACACGACCCAGTCTTCGCCGGCCCAGGGATGGAACCGGATACGCCCTTCGGTCGTTTCGGCCTCGAAATCGGGCGCGGTATCACCGATCAAAAGGGTCATTCGTGGGTCCTGTCTCTTGATTTCTGGCGCGAAACTAGTGCCTAACGGGCCCCGAACAACCACAGCTGCCTGAAGCCGCCGATGAGAATTCCTCAATACCGCCGGGGACCGGTGCCCGCATGAAGCGCCTTATCCTGATGCGCCATGCCAAGACCGAGCCCTGGGCCGAGGGGATCGACGATTTCGGCCGCGCGCTGACACCGCAGGGCCATGACGACGCGCGGCGGATGGCAGAGGAGCTGGTGGCACTCGGCTGGAGCCCGGAACTCATTCTCGTGTCGAGCGCGCGGCGGGCGCGGGAGACCTGCGCCGAAGTGGCGGCCGTGGTGACCGGCGAGAAAGTTCGCCCGATGGAGTCGCTCTATCTGACCGGCGTGCGCGGCCTGACCGACGCCGTGCGCCAGAATGACGGGCCGGAAACGCTGATGGTGATCGGACACAATCCGGGGCTGCATGATTTTGCGCTCGCGATCCTCAAGGATGGCGGCGCGGCGGACGGCGAAGCGCCGGGGCGGCTGCACGAGAAATTTCCGACGAGCTGTGCAGCAGTGTTCGAAGCAGACGCCAACGGCCCGTTTGTACCGGCGCATATGAAGCTTGTCCGGGTGATGCGCGCGAAAGACTTTCGTTCCGGCGAAGAAGACTGACGCGCAAAAAAACCGCCTCCGGCCTGGCGGGGCACGGAGGCGGCAGGGATACGAACCGGCAGGGCCTTGGGGGCGAGATGGAGAGTGAGACGGCGCCCGCCGGTTCGCTGTTCAGCGGAGTTCAGCGCTGCTGCGCGTGGACCGCGGTGAGGTTGGTGTTGTCGATTTTGCGGACCGCCTTGGCCAGTGTGCGCTCGGTGCAGAGCTTGACCGCATAGTCGCGGGCAAAGCGCATGTCGGCATGTTCGGCCTCGCAGCGATC
This sequence comes from Hyphomonas sp., assembly GCA_003486945.1. GTDB lineage: Bacteria > Pseudomonadota > Alphaproteobacteria > Caulobacterales > Hyphomonadaceae > Hyphomonas. The sequence goes on from DNFL01000289.1 coordinate 3,534, forward strand.
AGCGACCTGGTCGCGGATGCCGGCATATTCGGCCGCTGCACCTGCCGAGGTGGCGAGATTGGCGGCCTTGTATTCGACTTCCATGTTGAACTTTTCGCTGGCAGCGAAAGCGGGAGCGGCAGCCGTGGCGATAACGAGGGCGGCGGCGATGAGGGTGCGTTTCATGGGGCGTTTCCTTCGGGGGTGGGGCAGATTGAGTTGAGGGATGAAGCGGCGCCGGGTCAGGGGCATCCCGGCGGCGCTTCGGGGGCTACGAGCGGAGCTCGCGGCGGGGCTGGCGGCGGGGGCGGGGGGCCCGGGGGTCCGGGGGGTCGCCCGCCCCCGCGTCCT
>DNFL01000253.1 GCA_003486945.1 Hyphomonas sp.
GGTCGCGGTTGAGCGATTCGGGCCGATCGGCATGTTGCTCGCCTACGGCATTGCCGGCCATCACGCGGGCTTGGCAAACGGCAGCGAGGGAGGCGAGCGCACTGCCCTTCGCGACCGGCTGAAAGGCCTTGGGCTGCCGCCGTTGAAGGACGACTGGCAGCGCGAGATCGTGCCGACGGAGCAAGTCACCCCACCCAAGCTTGTTCCACACGCTGAACGCGCCATGTTCCAGTTCACGTTCTTCGCGCGCATGCCGTTCTCGTGCCTGGTGGATGCTGACTACCTCGACACCGAAGCCTTTTACGACCGTGTCGCCCCTCCCGGCCAACCCAACGACCGTAGCACGTCGCGCACGCTCGAAGCGCCCTCATTGGAAGCGCTGCGCGAGCGGCTTGACACCGCACTCTCCGTCTTTGCCGCGGACTCCGATGTCAATCGTGTTCGCGCGGACATTCTTATGCATACGCGCCAAGCCTCGCAGCACGCGCCCGGGCTGTTCTCGCTCACCGTACCCACCGGCGGCGGAAAAACACTGGCCTCGCTCGCCTTCGCGCTCGATCACGCTATCCAGCATGGGCTGCGGCGGGTTATCTTCGTAATTCCCTTCACCAGTATCGTCGAACAGAACGCGGCGGTGTTTCGTTCTGCGCTGGGGGATCTGGGGGAAGCGGCGGTACTGGAGCATCACAGCGCCTTTGTCGCCGCTCAACCACCGCGGTCGGACGCCGAGCGCTACCAAGCGCGGGAAAAATTGCGGCTGGCAATGGAGAACTGGGATGCTCCCATCATCGTCACCACCGCCGTGCAGTTCTTCGAGAGCCTGTTCGCCGCACGCCCGTCGCAATGCCGCAAGCTGCACAACATCGCCGGCAGCGTGGTCATCCTCGACGAAGCGCAGACCCTGCCGCTGAAGCTGTTACGGCCGGCGGTCGCCGCCATCGACGAACTGGCCCGCAACTACCGCAGCAGCATCGTCCTGTGCACCGCCACCCAGCCAGCCCTGAACGCGCCGGATTTTCGCGGCGGATTCGACAAGGACCAGGTACGCGAACTCGCCCCGAACCCGCCGGAACTGTTCCGCAAGCTGGACAGGGTACGTGTACGCCACGTCGGCACGCTCGATGATGACGCGCTCGCGGCGCAGCTCCGCGAGCTTGATCAGGTGTTGTGCATCGTCAACAACCGCCGCCACGCCCGCGCCCTGTATCAGGCACTCGCCGACCAACCCGGCGCGCGTCACCTGACCACGCTGATGTGCGCCAAACACCGCAGCGAGGTGCTGGCCGAAGTACGGGTACGCCTCAAGGCCGGCGAGCCCTGCCGGCTGGTGTCGACCTCGTTGATCGAAGCCGGCGTCGACATCTCGCTGCCCACTGTCTATCGCGCCGAGGCCGGCCTGGACTCGGTGGCCCAGGCTGCGGGCCGCTGCAACCGCAACGGCGAGCGCGCAGCGGAGTTGAGCGAAGTGCGCGTGTTCGCCACCGCCAACAGCGACTGGGTGCCACCGCCGGAACTGCGCCAGTTCGCCCAGGCAGCGCAGGAGGTCATGCGCCAGCCGCAGTTCCGCGACGATCCGCTGTCGCCACCCGCGATCGAGGCCTACTTCCGCCTGCTTTACTGGCAGAAAGGCGACAAGGAACTGGATGCCGCGAACCTGCTCGGCCTGTGCGCGGAAAGCCGCATCGACTCCCTGCCACTGGAAACGCTGGCGGCCAAGTTCCGCATGATCGAGACGGTGCAGATGCCGGTGATCGTGCCCTTCGACGACGACGCCCGCCGCGGCATTGAGAGTCTGCGCTATGCGGAGAAGAGCGGCGGCCTCGCGCGCAAGCTGCAGCCGTATCTCGTGCAGCTACCGCGCAACGGCTTCGATGCGCTGCGCAAGGCGGGCACGATTCAGCCCGTTGCGCCAGAAAAATGGGGAGAACAGTTCATGGAACTGGTGAACATGGACATCTACAGCCGCGAGTTCGGCATCTGGTGGGAGGAACCCACGTTCATGAAATCGGCGAACACGATCATTTGAGGGAGGGGAGCGCATGAGCTACGGAATCCGCCTGCACGTCTGGGGCGATCGGGCCTGCTTCACGCGGCCGGAAATGAAGGTGGAGCGGGTGAGCTACGACGTCATCACGCCGTCTGCCGCGCGCGGCATCCTGGAGGCCATTCACTGGAAGCCAGCGATCCGCTGGGTGGTGGATCGCATCCATGTGCTCAAGCCGGTGCGCTTCGAATCCATCCGTCGCAACGAGGTCGGAGGCAAGCTGTCGCCGGGCTACGTGACTAGGGCGATGAAGGCGGGCACCACCGCCGGGCTGGCGACCTACGTCGATGAAGACCGCCAGCAGCGTGCCGCCACGGTGTTGCGCGACGTGGCCTACGTGATCGAGGCCCACTTCGAACTCACCGATAAAGCCGGGCCGGACGATTCGGTGGGCAAGCATCTGGACATCTTCAACCGCCGCGCCCGCAAGGGGCAGCACTTCCACGCACCCTGCCTGGGCGTGCGCGAGTTTCCCGCCCACTTCAGCCTGATCGAGGACGGCCAGCCGCTGCCCGACGCGCATCCCGCACGCGAAGCGGACAAGGACCTGGGCTGGATG
>DNFL01000098.1:0-4391 GCA_003486945.1 Hyphomonas sp.
CTCGCCGCCTTCGCCGCCGGCGAGACGCGCGTGACCGGCGCCGACGAGCTGCGTGTCAAGGAGAGCGACCGGATCAAGGCCATCGTCGCCATGCTGCGCGTCAACGGCGTGGAGGTCGAAGAGACCGAAGACGGCTTCACCGTGCAAGGCTGCGCCGGACCAGTCCCCGGCGGCGGCCTTGTCGCGACACACCACGACCACCGCATCGCGATGAGCGCGCTGGTGATGGGCACGGCCGCGCAGAAGCCGGTCAGTGTGGACGACATCACCATGATCGACACGAGCTATCCGGAATTCCTCGGGCACATGCAGACGTTAGGGGCGGATATCCGCGAAGGGTGAGGGTAGACACAAGATGAGCGGTGGCAGGTGACGGACCCGATGGAGCTGCGCGACAGCTCGTACTGGAACAGTGCGACTACGACGGCCCGCTGGCACCGGATGACGACATCTTCAGGCGCGTCGGCCTCACCGGCGACGATGTGCAGGATTTCATGCAGGCCTTCGCCGCACGGTTCGACATCGATACGAGCGGATACCTTTGGTATTTCCACACAGAAGAAGAAGGCTTCAACATCGGCGGCGCGTTGTTTCGCTCTCCGGACAAACGTGTGACGAGGATATCGGTCACACCGCGTACACTGGCAGATGCGATTACAAGGAAGACCTGGCCAGTCGCCTATCCAGATCACGATGTTCCGGAGGCGCGGCCCGACAGGGTGGTGAACCGACTCGTGTTTGTGGCTGTGCTGGCCGTATTCGCGTTCCTGCTCGGGCAGCGTCTCGCCGGCTGACGTTCAGAGGGGTAGCTCCAGTTTCGTCCACCCACCCCCGCGAAGGCGGGGGCCGCGTGAGGTTTCCTATCCTGCCCTTCCCCGATCCCCGCCTGCGCGGGGATGCACGGAGGCGAAAGCCTAACCCCACGGCAGAATTGACGCCGCGCGCGCCAGCGCCATTGTGCCGGGCATGACATCGCTCCACTCCCCCCTCTCCCTCGCCCGCGGCCCCGCATGGAAGAACCGTTTCATGCTCGCCCCGCTGACAAACCTGCAGAGCCATGCCGACGGCGTGCTCAGCGATGACGAATTCCTATGGCTGGTGAAGCGCGCCGAGGGCGGCTTTGGCCTGACGATGACCTGCGCCGCGCATGTGCAGGCCAAGGGGCAAGGCTTTCCCGGCCAACTCGGCATCTTCGCCGACAAGCACCTGCCCGGCCTCACCCGCCTCGCCGCCGCGCTGAACAAGAACGGTACCCATTCCGTCGTGCAGCTGCACCATGCCGGCATGCGCAGCCCGAAGGACCTGATCGGCGAAGCGCCGCACTGCCCCTCCGCCAACGAGGAATTCAGCGCCCGCGCCATGAGCCTCGATGAAGTGAAAGCCTCACGCGACGCTTTCATAGCCGCCGCAAAGCGCGCAGAGAAAGCCGGCTTCCACGGCGTGGAGTTGCACGGTGCGCATGGCTACCTGATTTGCCAGTTCCTTTCCGCCGAGGTCAATCAACGCACGGACGAGTATGGCGGCAGTTTCGAAAACCGCGCGCGCTTTCTGTATGAGTGTATCGACGGCGTGCGCGCGCAGTGCGGGCCGGACTTTTCCCTCGGCGTGCGCCTCTCGCCGGAACGGTTCGGCATGGACTTGGCCGAGATTATCGCGCTTGCGGGCGCGCTGCTGAAGGACGATCGGATCGACTATCTCGACATGTCGCTCTGGGACAGTTTCAAGGAACCGGTGGACGCCATCTTCAAGGGCAAGTCGCTGGTCGAACATTTCGGCGCCTTGCCGCGCGGCAGGACGCGCCTCGGCGCCGCCGGCAAGATCCTCACGGGCAGCGATTGCCAGCGCGCGATGGACGCGGGGCTCGACTATGTCGTCATCGGCCGCGGAGCGATCCTGCATCACGACTTCCCGCAGAAGGTCGCCGCCGATCCCGCCTTCAAGCCCATCGCCCTGCCCGTGCCGGAAGCGCACCTGAAGGCCGAAGGGCTAGGCCCCGCTTTTCTCAATTACATGAAAACCTGGAAGGGCTTCGTCGCAGAGCCCGCCTGACATCATCCGCCAACTGATAAAACACCAAGGGAGAGACATATGCAGATCACAAAGGACACCGCCGCCATCGTCACCGGAGGCGCCTCGGGCCTCGGCCAGGCCACCGCCCGCGCCCTCGCCAAGGCCGGCGCGAAAGTTGCCATCTTCGACATCAACGCCGAAGCCGGCGAAGCCACCGCCAAGGAAATCGGAGGCATCTTCTGCAACGTGAACATCATGAGCGAGGAGAGCTGCGTCGAGGGCTTCGAGAAAGCCCGCAAGGCGCATGGCCAGGAGCGCATCACGGTTCACTGCGCGATGGCGGCAAAGGGCGGCAAAACACTGAGCTGGGACAAGGAGAACGCGAAGTACAAGCGCCTTCCGACCGCCGACTATGCCTTCGGCGCCGAAGGCGTGCTGGTCGCCTCCTACCGTATCGCTTCGCTCTCGGCCGAAGGCATGGCCTACCTGCCGGAACTGGAAGACGGCGAGCGCGGCTGCATCACGCTGACGGCTTCGGTCGCGGCGCAGGACGGCCAGATCGGACAGGTCGTGTACGGATCATGCAAGGCAGGCGTCAACGGCCTCGTCCTGCCGATGGCCCGCGACCTGATGGATCTCGGCATCCGCGTCAACTCGATCATGCCGGGCATCTTTGCGACGCCCCTGATGCTGCGCGCCTCCGACAAGGTGCTAAACTCGCTGGCGGCCTCGGTGCCCTTCCCCAAACGCCTCGGCAAACCGGAAGAATATGCCTCGCTGGCCCTGCAGCTGGCGACGAACAGCTATTTCAACGGCCAGTGTATCCGCCTCGACGGCGGCATCCGCATGGCGCCGAGATAAGGCTGACGCGCGCTCCGCGCTTGCTGCTCGGTGCTGTTCGCGGGCTTGCGCCCGCGGCACCTGCGCCTGCGCTTTGCTTGTGGGGAGCGCCCCACGAGCGAAGCGAAGGCGCAGCGGCACCGAGCCGATGGCGAGGGAACAGCCGCAAGCAGCAAGCGTGGAGCGCGCGCAGCCAACAAACCCCAGCTTGACTCCCCACCGGCCCTGCCGCACTCCCCGCCTCCATGATCATAGCTATCGACGGCACCACGGCCTCCGGGAAGGGCACCATCGCGAAGCGGCTGGCGGCGTATTACTGCCTGCCGCACATGGATACTGGCCGGCTCTACCGCGCCGTTGCGGTCGCCGCGCTGAAGCAGGGCGTGGCGCTGGATGCGGCCGGGCCGCTGGCCGATATTGCCCGCACGCTGGACCTGAATGACTTCATCGAGCACGAGCTGCGCTCCGCCGAGGCCGGCAAGGCAGCGAGCGTGGTGGCCGCCATTCCGTCTGTCCGCCAGGCCCTGTTCGAGCTGCAGCGCGCCTTTGCCACTCGCGAGGGCGGCGCCCTGCTGGATGGCCGGGACATTGGCACCGTGATCGCCCCGGACGCCGATGTGAAGCTGTGGGTGGACGCCGATGTGACCCAGCGCGGGGTGCGCCGCTGGAAGGAACTGATCGGGCATGGTGAACAGGTGACGCTGGAATCGGTCATCGAACAGCTGAAAATCCGCGATTCCCGCGATCAGGGCCGGGCAGACGCCCCGGCTGCAATGGCCGCCGATGCCATCTTGATCGATACCACCGACCTCACTATAGACGCCGCTGTGGAAAAAGCGCTGGCGGCCGCAGAGGCGGCGCTCGCGCGTGGAAAAACTGCCTGAGGGCCTTTCAGGGGCTCAAATCCAAACAGGCGGCGCCGCTACAGAAAAGCCCCTCAGGGGCTGAATGTCCGCAGGCCGCAATGGTGCGCGCCCGCCTTTGAACCATTCGCTGCCTCTTACCGGAGACCCCATGACTAACAAGATGAACCCTACCCCGGACGATTTTGCCGCCATGTTCGAAGGCTCGGCCGCTGCCGCAGCCATGCAGGAAGGCCAGGTTATCCCGGCGACTGTCCTGCGCATCGACAATGACGCCATCGTCGTCGATATCGGCCTGAAGACCGAAGGCCGCATTCCGTCCAAGGAATTTGCCCTCGAAGACAAGCAGCCGGCCCCCGGCGACATCGTCGACGTTTACCTCGACCGGATCGAGAACGCCCTCGGCGAAGCCGTCCTCTCGCGCGACAAGGCCCGCCGCGAAGAGCGCTGGATCAAGCTCGAGAAATCCTTCTCCAAAGGCGAGCCCGTCAAGGGCGCCATCTCCGGCCGCGTCAAAGGCGGCTTCACGGTCGACCTCGGCGGCGTCAACGCCTTCCTTCCGGGGTCTCAGGTCGATATCCGCCCGGTGCGCGATGTCGGCCCGCTGATGGGCGAAGTTCAGCCCTTCGCGATCCTCAAGCTCGACCGCGTTCGCGGCAACATCGTTGTCTCGCGCCG
>DNFL01000098.1:4739-4964 GCA_003486945.1 Hyphomonas sp.
CCTGCTGCACGTCACCGACATGTCCTACAAGCGCATCAACCACCCCTCGCAGGTGGTCGAAGTCGGCCAGGAAGTCGAAGTCCAGATCATCAAGATCAACCCCGAGACCCAGCGTATCTCGCTCGGCATGAAACAGCTGGGCTCCGATCCGTGGAGCAACATCTCGTCCCGCTACCCGACCGGCGCACGCCTCAAGGGTATCGTCACCAACATCACCGACTACGG
>DNFL01000019.1 GCA_003486945.1 Hyphomonas sp.
AGAAGGAGGGGGGGGAGGAGGTGGAGGCGCAGGCGGCGGTGCCGGCTTCGGTGCATTGGCCCTCGCAATCGCCGCGATGCGGTTGCGGGCGAGATCCGAATAATGGCCGTCAGGATAGCGTTTCAGGTAGGCTTCGAAATCGGCGCTGTCCTGGCTGTCCTTGATCGAGGTCCAGAATGTCAGTTCCATCGTCATGTCCGGCGCTTGTCCGGTAGCGGATGGCGCGGGCGCTGTTTCGGGCGGCGGGACGGACTGTTCCGCCGCGCGGCCGACATCGGCGACAAACTCCTTCCAGCGCGGATCGCTGCGGTCGCCGTCCCAGCCTATGAGGTCGGCGGACTGTGTCAGTTCGAACATGATCGGACGCTCGGCATCCTCGATCATGGCGGGCACGAGCACGGAGGTGCGTTGGCCGAGTGTGGCTTCGGCGCGCACCCATTTCGATTTCACCGAGACGGCCGACCAGAGCACGATCACCACATCGGCGTCGCGCAGCATGCCTTCGGTCACTTCATCATAGGTCTGGCCGGCGCGCAGCACCTTGTCCCACCAGACGGAAAAACCCTCTGCCTGCAGCGCTTCGGCAATCTGCTGCGCCTTAGGCCGGTCGGCCCGGCTGTAGGATAGAAATATACTGGCCATGCATTGTCCCCCGGCAGCGCGATCTGTCGCAATCACTCCACAGGCGAAACGATTGCACAGAACCGGGCGGCGCCAAAGAGGGCAGTTTGGATGAAGCAGCCCGGAAGCCGCGCAGGGGCTGACAGCGGCGGGAAATGCCTTAAGTTCCAGAGACAAGAAACGGGAGGACGCGATGATCGATACTGAGGCCATGCCTTACCTGGCAGACATTCCGCGTGTGCAGGCATCGATGCGGCCCGGTGAGACCGCGCTCTGGTTCGAGGGCAAGTCGACAAGCTATGCGGATCTCGACACCCGCTCGAACCAGATTGCGAACGCACTGCTCGGCCTCGGCATTCAGCCGGGTGACCGGATTGGCTATCTGGCCAAGAATACCGACGTTTATTACGAGCTGCTGTACGGCTGCGCGAAGGCGCGGGCGGTGATGAACGGGGTCAATACGCGCCTTGCGCCGCCGGAAGTGAAATTCATCCTGTCGGATGCGAAGGCCAAAGTGCTGTTCGTCGGCAAGGATTTCTACGCCATGATCGACCAGATCAAGGCGGAGCTGCCGGAGCTGAAGCGGATCATCACGCTCGACGGCGACCGCGAGGACTGGGACTTTTTCCCCTCCTGGCGCAATGCGCAGCGCGCCGAGAATCCGAACCTGAAGATCGAGGGCGATGACGATGTCATCCAGCTCTACACGTCCGGCACGACCGGCCTGCCGAAAGGCGTACAGCTGACGAATGACAATTACCGCGCCTTCTTCACGCAGGCCGGCATGCTGGAATGGTCGAGCTATGATGCCGGCGAAGCGGTGATGAACGCGATGCCGCAATTCCATGTGGCGGGTGTGAATGTCGGCGTGCTGGCGAGCCTGCAGGGCGCGAAGACGGTGATCCTGCGTGATATCGATCCGCAGCTGATCCTGAAGCTCATCCCGGAGCACAGAATCGCCCACGCTTTCTGGGTGCCGGCGGTGATCCTGATGCTGACGCAGCAGCCCAATATCCGCGAGACGGATTTCTCCAGCCTGAAGCAGGTGTTTTATGGCGCTTCGCCGATTTCCGAAGCGCTGCTGCGCACGGCGGTGGAGATCATGGGCGCGCGCTTCACGCAGCTTTACGGACTGACTGAAACGGTGGGCGCCGGAACGTTCCTGCCGCCGGAAGCGCATGATCCGTCATGGGGCAAGCTGCGCTCGTGCGGTGTGCCCTGGCCGGGCGCGGTGGTGCGCGTGGTCGACGCTGACGGCAAGCCGGTGAAGACCGGCGAGGTCGGCGAGATCGTGATCAAGTCAGGCTTCGTGATGAAGGGCTACTGGAACCGTGCCGAAGCAACGGCCGAAGCCGTGCGCGACGGATTTTTCCACACGGGCGATGCCGGATACTTCGACGAGGAAGGCTTCCTCTACATCCATGACCGCGTGAAGGACATGATCGTCTCCGGCGGCGAGAACGTCTATCCGGCAGAGGTGGAGAACGCGATATTCGGCGCTCCGGGCGTGGCGGATGTCGCGGTGATCGGCGTGCCGGACGAAAAATGGGGCGAGGCGGTGAAGGCCATCGTCGTGAAGAAGCCGGGCGAGGATCCGTCTGCGGACAGTATCATCGCTTGGGCGAAGGAGCGGATCGCCGCTTATAAGGCACCGAAATCGGTCGACTTCATCGACGCACTTCCAAGAAACCCCTCCGGCAAGATCCTGCGCAAGGACCTGCGCGAACCTTACTGGAAGGGTATGACGCGGCGAGTGGGCTAAGCACCGGCGGTTATAAAGCGCGGACCCGCGCCAGCCTCGCTCGCTTCGTCGGCGGGGTTGGCGAGGGCGCAGCGTTTGAGCGACAGGCAGCCGCAACCTATGCAGCCGTCCAGCCGGTCGCGCATGTTGGCGAGTTCGGCGATCTTCCGGTCGAGTTCATGGCGGATGCCCACGCTGATGCGGCGCCAGTCGGCGGCGGTTGGGGTGCGCTGATCGGGCAGGTCTGCGAAGGCGCCGGCAAGGTCAGCAATGCTGAGACCGAGGGACTGCGCAATGCGGATGAAGGAGACACGCCGGATGTCCGAGCGGAGGAAGCGGCGGTGTCGTCCGCCGCTGCGCAAGGAGCGGATCAGGCCGCGTTCCTCATAGTAACGAAGCGCCGAGACCGCGACACCGGTGCGCGCGGCAAGCTGGCCGATGGTCAGGATGTCTGTATGTTTCAGGGTCATTGAACTTTTCGCTTGATCTCAAGTGCACTTGAGATTGTAGCAAAAGTGTCAGGCAACCTCTACCCTGAAAGGGAAATCGCCATGACACAGGCAATTCCGCGGCCCGCACGTATCGAACATGTCAACATCACTGTTCCGGACTCGGAACATGCTGCGCGTATCTTCGAGCAGGTTTTCGGCTGGCAGGTGCGCTGGCGCGGCAAGGCGATGAGCGGCGGACATACCGTGCATGTCGGCTCGCGCGATCACTACCTGGCGCTCTATTCACCGCCGTCGGGGGCAGGGTGCCCGCAGCGGTTCGAGAAAGGCGTGCCGCTCAACCATATCGGCATCGAAGTCGATGATCTCGTTGCCATCGAGACGAAGGTGCGCGCTGCAGGCTTTGCGCCGTTCGGGCATGACGACTATGAGCCCGGACGAAGGTTCTATTTCTTCGACGAGAGCAATATCGAGTTTGAAGTCGTCTGCTATGCGCCGGTCTATGAGGCGAGCGTCTGAGCGCGGCCGGCGCTCAGTGCGCCAGCTTCAGCCAGTCGCGGGCAGCCTGCAGGGCTTGCTTCACTTCGTCGGAACTCAGCATTTCCGCCATGTCCTGGCGCTGCGCCCTGGCTTCCTCATGACCGCGCACGGCGGCGAGATTGAACCATTTGTGGGCCTCGACGTAGTTGATCTCTGCGCCCGTGCCGGTCGCGTAGGCGAGGCCGGCGCGGTAGAGGTCGTCGGGCTGCGAATGCGCGCCGAGCAGGACGCCGGGCGCAACGGGTATATCTGAATAGGCCATGATCGTACTTCCCTGAACACCTTCGCCGCGCCCCGCCGGAGTTCAACCTCCGTGTCAGCTTGCGGCCATCACCTGCCGGATCGTCCGGCAACGGATGAAAGGTGCCCTGAAGGCATTGGAACATGGTTAACAGGCGAAAGGGTTGCGCGCGGCTTGGTTAAGGGCTGCGGCGCAGGCGTTAGGGAAAGCCCGTTTCCGGCCTCTATTCGATCGGCGGATAGCGCTCGAAGGCCATCATGCCGGCGATATGGTCCGTCCACGGCGGTTGCTCGGCGGTCTGCACGCGGGCGCCGGGCGGGAAGGCGGCGGGGTCGTCCAGCGTGACCGACTGGACATCGATTAGGCCGGGCAGGAAGGTCTCATTGATATAGTAGAGGCCGGTGCCGCAGTGTCCGCAGAAGTAGCGCCACGAGTCGCCGGAGGAATTGACCGCGCGCGGGGTGCCCTTGGTGAGGTGGAAGCGCTCCGCCGGCATCATCGCCCAGGCGACCATCGGCGAGCCGGAACTCTTCTGGCAGTCCCGGCAATGGCAGATCGACACCCGGTCCGGCGCCGCTGCCAGTTCATACCGCACCTCGCCGCACTGGCAGCCGCCCGCAATGGCCATGAAACCCCTCCTTGTGTGTTCATGTTTTGTTCAAAGTGCCTTATCCCTAGCCGCAAGTCAAAGAAAAACCCCGCCGTTGCCGGCGGGGTTTTCCTGTTTACTCTGGCTCAGCCCGGATTCAGGCGGCCACTTTCTTCTTTGCCAGCGACTTGGCGAGCTTTTCCATCGCCTTGCCCTTGTCGATATTCTCGACAGCGGCGAGTTCGCGGGCCATCCGGTCCAGCGCGCTCTCATATAGTTGGCGCTCGGAGTAAGACTGTTCCGGCTGGTCATCGCCGCGGTGCAGGTCGCGCACGACTTCTGCGATCGAGATCAGGTCGCCCGAATTGATCTTGGCTTCGTATTCCTGGGCGCGGCGCGACCACATGGTGCGCTTGATGCGGGCCTTGCCGCCGAGGGTCTTCAGGGCGTCGTCCACCAGTTTCGAGCCGGCGAGGGCGCGCATGCCCGAGGCTTCGGCGCGGTTGGTCGGTACGCGCAGGATCATCTTGTCCTGGTCGAAAGCCACAACATAGACCTCAAGCGCCATGCCCGCGACCGTCTGCTTTTCAACGGCCGTGATCTTGCCGACGCCGTGGGCCGGATAGACAACGCTTTGCCCGACCTCGAACGCCAGTGCCCGAGCTTCTGCTTTTTTCGCCATATCTGGAATGACCCTTTTTTCTACACACACGGAAGCGATGCGTTCCCGAGCCCAGTTCCTGCAAATAGGACTGAGTTAGGATTTCCCGCTTCTCTAGGATTATTGATCAGGATGCAGCCATAGCATGAAAATGCCGGATTTACAACAGGTGCGAGCAGGTGGCGCCAAAAGGTAAATGAAATGGAATCAAGCCCCTCGTTAAGATTTGGGGCACCATGGGGCCTGTAGCAGCTGCAGGTGAAGCCGCCCCGGGGAAGGGAGAATCGGGGCGCTTCAGGCCAATCAGACCGGGCGTCTGTAAAAATTTACAGACCGAAGCAGACGGCTCAGTCGCCAGTGCCGGGATTGGCGCTGAAGAATTTCTCGAGCTTACCGGTCTGCTGAGCGAATTCTTCCCGGTCTGCCGGGGGCTCTTTCATACGGGTGATGTTCGGCCAGACCTTGGCATATTCGGAGTTCAGCTTCAGCCATTTGCCGTCGGGGTCGTCCTCGGTATCCGGTTTGATCGCCTCGACCGGGCATTCCGGCTCGCACACACCGCAGTCGATGCACTCGTCCGGATGGATGACGAGCATGTTCTCGCCTTCGTAGAAGCAGTCGACCGGGCAGACCTCGACGCAGTCCATGTATTTGCAGCGGATGCAGGCATCGACGACGATGTAGGTCATGGGGCGGAAAGTCTCGTTTGGTCCAATCGTGAGGCCAGCCAATTGGCGGCGCCGCCGCGCAGTGTCAATGCGGCAGGCTCAACGGCACATGAAGAAACACTCAATCCGGCGCTGAAGTGCGCGCTTCGGCCCGCTGGCGGGCGCCGGCGCGCTGCACATCGTCGACATGCAGGAGACCCGCAACATGGCGGACATAGGCGTCCTCGACATCCGAACGCTCGCCGTCCGACAGGACAACCCGGTAGATCGCCTCGATCACCTTGATCCGGTCTTCCAGAGGCAGCTTTTTCGCGTGGCGGGTGAACTGGTGGCTGCCGACGGCTTCTTCGGCGAGGGCCTCAGCCTGGGCCAGCACGGCGTCCGCCTTGTCGGCATCGAAGTTGAAGGACTCGAGCAGGATCTCGGCGATCATGTCGCTTTCGATGTTCACATACACCCCATCCACCAGCGCGGCTTCGACGAGCAAGGCGCCTACGGCGATTTCTGCCGGCATGGGTTGTTCGGCCGGTGTCTTCGGGGTGAACAGCTTTTTCAGGGACTTCATCATGCGCCCGCCTCCAGCGGCCTGTAGAGGGACCGTGCCACTTCCGCCGGGCCCCGGCGTGTTCCGAGGTCAAGCACTTCGACGGTGAGAATATTCGCGCCTTTGCCGAATGTCACGATGTCGCCTGCCGCGAGGGTTGTGCCGGGCTTGTCGGTGCGCCGGGTGAGGCCGGCATGGGAGAGGCGCACGCCGGATTTGCGAACATGTTCCGCAGAAAGGGCGCGGGTGCGGAAGAAGCGGGCGCGCCACAGCCAGATGTCGAGGCGCACGCTGGAAGCGTCCTCTCCCTCGGGGTCGTCCGTCATCGGAACGGGCGGTACCGGAAGGCAGCGTCAGCGGCGTCCTGCTTCGGCTTGTCCGGCCGGCGCTGTTTCTTGTGCGGAGGTTTGGGCGGCTTCGGCGGTGGCAGCAGGGCGGCAAGTGCCGCGAAGGGGCTGTTGGGGTCAACCGGCTTGGCGCGGCGCTCGGGCTGAGGAGGGCGCGGGCCTTTCGGGCGGCGATCATCGCGCGGCGGACGGCCGCTTGTGGCTGCAGATGCGGGGGCAGGGGCAACCTTCGGCGCGCGGTCCCGGCGCGGCGGGCGATCCTCCGTATCCGGACGGGCACGCGCGATGAATCGCCATAGTGTTACCGCGCCGGTTTCTGCATTCTTCTCTGCGGGCGCGATGCCAAAGCCTTTCAGCACCGCTGGCCAGTCTTCCGAGGGGCAGGAGACAACGGAGGCCAGATCAATCGGAATTTCGAACACGGCCTTGCCGGCATCCTTGCGGCGTTTGGAAAGCTCCCAGCCGAGGCGTTCGGCAAGGTCCGCGCGCACGGCGCGGCGGCCGAAACGGAGATAGCCATTCGCCACCAGCGCCTCATCCGGCCAGGTGCCGTCCAGCGCGAACGAACCAGCGCCTTCCGGCGCCAGCGGATACTCGGTGCTGGAATCGATGGCCTTGAGGATGGCGATCATTTTCTGCGCAGCAGGCTTCTGCGCATCGGGTGCATAGGCGGCGACGCGGCCGGCGCGCACGCCGATGGCTTTCAGGGCTTCGCGCTGCTCCGGGCTGAGACGCGGGGAGTTTTCATCCGTGCGCAGATCAACAGATGCGCCGCTCTCGAGGATGCGGAAGGCAAGCCCGCGCAGCACGCCTTCCAGCGTCTCGCCGGATTTCGCATAGGCAAGGCTCGCATGCGTCGGCAGGATGCGGCCAATCTCGGAGCGTGCCCAGCCTTCGATCCGAGCGAGCGCAGGCTGGCGCTCGGAGGCTTCGGCCTCGACAGCGCCGATCAGCTCGATGCGCGGCGACATCCAGTGCGCACCTTTCGCAAGGCGCGCTACCGGGGCGCCCTTGTGTTCGATCTCTGCGGCTTCGGTGAGCTTGAACTCTTCGGCAGGCGCCGAGACGATTTCCGCAAGACGCTGGCTCAGCAGCGGGCGGATCGCGGCGAGCGCCGCTCCGCGTACCGCCTTTCCCTCAAGCGTGCGGGTATCCACGACCGGCTCGAAGGTCAGGCCGTGCAGCCTGCCCACGATGTGGCCTTCCACAGTCACATCGCCATCCGGCGTCAGTTCCGTCACGAGCGCGTCTTCCTTCCTCAGACTGGCGAGCAGCGCGGTGGTGCGCCGGTCGACAAAGCGGGCCGTCAGCGCTTCGTGTAGCGCGTCTGACAGGGAGTCTTCAATCTCCCGCGTTTTTTCCTGCCAGTAAGCGGGGTTCTCCAGCCAGTCCTGGCGGTGGGCGGCATAGGTCCATGTGCGGATGGCGGCAAGGCGTTGCTGCAGTTTGGCAATGTCGCCGCGCGTCGAGGCAAGGTCTTCCATCCGCCGCTCAAGGCCCGCATCAGAGAGGCGCGCATCGGGGTCGGCCAGCGTTTCGGCGAGGCCGAGCACGAGGCGGCCATGGCCTTCCGGTCCGGCCTTGCGGAAATCCGGAAGGCGGGCGAGGTCCCACAGACGGCGCACCTTGCGTTCGCCGCTGACATTCGGGCCGATGCCGGAATCCTCGCCCATGCGGCGCAGCACCCATTCATCCAGCGCATGTGGATTGTGGATCAGCACCGGATTGCCGGACGGTTTCTCCAATGAGCGGATCAGGGTTTTCAGGCTGGCAAAGTCGAGCGCGGAGGAGCGCCACCGGATCGCATCGACCGGATCGAACCGGTGCGCCTCAATGGCTTTCCATTCCTCTTCCTTGAAGGGCGGGCAATTGCCCGTCTCGCCAAACTCACCATCCGTGCGGAAGCGCCCGGCGCGGCCGGCAATCTGTCCGCACTCGGCCAGTGTCAGCGCGCGGTGGCGGCGCCCGTCAAACTTCGAGCGCGAGGCAAACACCACGCGGTCGACATCAAGGTTCAGCCCCATGCCGATCGCGTCGGTGGCGACGATATAGTCGACCTCGCGCGACTGATACATCGCCACCTGCGCATTGCGCGTGCGCGGGCTGAGCGCGCCCATCACAACTGCCGCGCCGCCCTTCTGCCTATCAGGTCAGCGAAGATCTGTTGGGCGATTACCTCTACACCCACGGCCTGCCCGATCCTGACCTGATCATCCGCACCGGCGGC
>DNFL01000278.1 GCA_003486945.1 Hyphomonas sp.
ACAAAAGATCCCCCCCTGCTGCGCTTGTCAACCCCCGCGGGGGCCGCGAGCGGCGACCCCCCTGCCCAGGCGAAGCCCTCGCGCTCCACGCGGCCCATCGATCCCGCCCGGCTCGGGGGCAGCCTGGCCAGCAGCGCCCGCCGCGGCGAGACCGGAGTCCAGGGTTCGCGCACGCTCACGCCCCTCTCGCGCCGCCTCGCCGAACGCGCGCCGGTGAAGCGTCATGCAAAGGCCGCCGGACGCGGCGACGAGTTCTCGGACATGCGCCAGCGCGCAGCGGTCAAGGTGCACTATTTCAATCATGGCGGCGGGAGCGCGGGCGCCCTGAAGGCGCATACGCGCTATCTTGCCCGCGACGCCGCTGGCCGCGACGAGTTAAGCGAAGGGGCCGGGGCCCCTGCCCTCGAGCCAGTCCTCGGCGCACCGGAAGACGGCGCCCGCGCGCATGCCGATTATCTCGCGAGAGGCGAACGCGACCGGGGTGCCTTCTACGGCCCGGACGGCGAAGGATTTGACGGAGGAGCCCTCGCCGAAGCCTGGGCCAAGTCAGACAGACGCCACTTCCGGATCATCCTTGCGCCAGAAGAAGGCGAGCGCCTGCGCGACCTGACGGGCTATACACGCCAAGTCATGGCGCAGGCCGAAGCCGAGCTCGGCACGCGCTTCTCCTGGGTCGCGGTCAACCACCACGACACCGGCCACGCCCATACCCATATCATCCTGCGCGGGCGCCGGGCCAATGGGCAGGACCTGATCCTGCCGCGTGACTTCATCCGGCACCGGCTGCGCGAGATCGCGCGGGATGTGGCAACGAGCTGGCTCGGACAACGCACGCCCGCTCAGGAACGCGAGGCGCTTGAGCGCGAGACAACCCGCCATGCGCCGACGCGCCTCGACATGCTGATCGCCGCGCAGCTGCCGGAAAGCCACGTGATCGAGGTTTGCCGCCTAGAAGCCCAGAACAGCGATCCCCACGTGACCGCTGCCCTCAGGGCCCGGACGAAGGAGCTCCGACGCCTCGGGCTTGCCCGGGAGGTCCGGCGGGGCACGCTGCAGTTCGAGCCGGGCTGGCAGGACCGCCTCAAGGCGATGGAGCTGCACCTCGATATCCGCAAGCAGCTGATGGCTGAGCGGCAACTGGCGCAGCAGGCGGAGCGGGAACGCCTCGCGCGACGGCTGTCGAGGAGCGGGCTGGAGCGGTAAGCTGTTTTGGGCGTGTCCACATTCATACGGTATGAGATGGCCGGTCGCCTGGGGCTTCCTTGCCGGAGACTTGGAAGCGCATTCGTGACGACGCAAGGATCGTTACTCGATCGTGACGCACTTTGCCTCAAACCGAACAAACAATGACTTTGCAATGACGCGGCGCTGCACTTCTAGTCTTCTGGTCTGTTGATGTAGACCCGACGTCCAGCTTCCAACTCGCGGCGTATTTCCTGAATTTCTTCTGGGGTCCCTATTACAACCCTACCCGCAGGTGACTCAGCTGTAGCCCTGCCAGTCTGTTTTGATTCGGCAATCCCCCACTTGCGCCGCAGTATCGCCATTTCCTCGTCACTCACGCGTGTTACCTTTCCAACACTTGGTAGTGTGGATGACTTTATGCTTGGCCCCGAGTTTTTATGGTCGCCACTCTGCTCAAAATCGCTTCCCGGAAGATGGCCGTAATTTACAGATACCACGATACGGTCTGCTGATCCGTAAGCAGAGGATATTGCATTTGATCTGATATTCGACTTGTACTCATACCTCAGTTCTTCATACCCCTCGCACCAGCCCGAGCCTGGCGAATCTCCGCCATGGTGATGTTCGCACGCGCGAACCCAGCTCACCCAGCCATTCCTGATATGATCTTTTCCCTCTCTATACCAGTACGCGGCATGAAGCGCGTTCGAACCCCATTCTTTGAGCTGCGTGGGAGCGCGCTCGTAGAAATCGCCAATGCGGAACATGGTTCGGGGATCTAAGCCATAAAAGCTGCTCGTGGCGATGAGCTCCAGGCCGCGCACGGGATCAGGGACTGCGCCCTCCCCTGTTATGAGGCGGGTAGCATACAATAGCTTTCCGTCTGCGCTGCCGCCAGCAGCGAGCTGGTACTCGCAGAGGACTGCTTTGGCCGACTGCCCGGTTGCTTCATAAGCGAGGCATACTTCCAGCAGCGTTTCAGGATCAGTTTTATCCGTAACCGGAGAGAGCATGCGCAACACACAATCATGATCCGGTCCGGCAATTTCCGTATCCTGACCGCAACCAAGGCCGATGTACCGCTTTGCCGTCACGTCGCCTGCCACGGCCTTTTGAAGGATCTTCGTCCACCCTGCGTCGTCTCTGATGATCGGCTCGTTCAAGTCGATCAGCCGAGTGGCCGCACCAACATGTCCGACAGCACGAGCTTCACGATAGCGAAGCTTTGCAACGGTCATGTTCGCCTCCCCAGCCCAGCCCTCTTCATAAGCTTCGGCTTGGCGGTAAAGCGCCTCGCCACTTCCATCATCGGAAAGCGCCAAAAGCGTGGGGACGAACTTATCACAGGCAAGAACGCTGTATGGGGTTTGATGCTCTGCGCAATGCAAAGCCCAATCCCGCTCAGCGGACTTCAAGCCGGTGCGCACAGCGGCGTGGAAAAACCCGGATGCGCGCCGCTGGTCGGCGCCGAGAATATTGTCGATTCCGGCACTGTACAAATGACCGGCACCAAGAGCGACACGTGGGTCGAGCTTGGCATAGACGAATTCACCATCGATTAGTTCAACTTGCCGTTCCCAGTTGCTGGTGAGCGTCTTTACGCGACTCCGAGGGTCTACTCCCGGCACCAGGCCTTGCGCGACCTTCATCGCGTAGCGGCCAACACCGTTGATGTCGCCGGCTTCTGTCAATCGCCGGTCCCATTCCGCAGAATCCGACAGACGGCCCATCTGCTCATACGCCAGACTGACTTCAAGCATAGCCTCAGGGTCGCCGGCTTCTGCGATAGGCAGCAAAGCATCGACTTTGCCTTGCAGCCCGTCCGCCGAGCGAAAGGCGACGAATGCTAGGTCGCGCGAGACTTCTCCGTCTTCGATTTTGAGCTGGACATCCGGCTCCGAGCGAGGCCTTTCAGAGTCAGCTTGCCGTTCGATATTCGACGTTCCAGACCTTGAAACGACGAAGACCACGACGACGATAACCACGGTCAGTAGACCGACGATTTTGGTGGCGCCTGGCAAAATCGGCAGATGCCGCTGCGTGGGAATTGAAGGTGCAGTGGGTGGGGCTCGCTCCGGGTAGATGAGCGAAATCTCCCGACTTGACGCCGGCGTTGTCGAGGGCTGGCCTGGTTCTGATTTTGTCATGGGTGGAGTTTCCGCGCGTGCTTCCAACGCGATGGCATGGGTACGGGACAAGGCCGAACCGGAGCTTGAGGATGAACGAAGGTGATTTTCGGGCGCGGTTCCAAATACGAAACCGGCGCTGTGCTGGGTTTCTTCGAAATCCTGTGCGGCGTCTCAGTCGGCGATACGCTGTTGGCGGTGTGAGACGCCGAGGCGCTAGGAATAGACCCTTCCAGCGCCTTCGGCGGTAATGACGTCGTGGTCACCCTTGCATTTGCACCCGGCTTCTCGCCGGCCGTCAAATCGGCGAACGCGTTAGCGATCGTCGCTGCTAACATGAGGCTCCGGGCAAGGTCAGCTTCGCCCGGCACCTGCGACTTTGGCGTGTGGTGCGAACCGGCATTCGCGGGGGGGCGTATCTCTTCAAGCGCTGCAATCATCTCTTGCGGCGCCCGCCCCTTGAGCAGTTTCGTCAGCGCATAAAGGCCCGGTGGCTTCGTTCGGGGGAACGAAACACCGAGGTGGACGCAGGTCTTCTTCGAAACGGACTCCGAAAAAATCCTCAACTTGTTGAGGGCTGACGGGGCGTCAACTTCGGCAAGCCGGACAGCGACACTTAGCGTGTCTGCCAGCTCTCGATGCCAGCCACTCCGCTTTTGCCGCAACCGGGCGATGGCCTGATTGCAGGTCTCCAGTGCGGCGGCGAGTTCGCGTCTTGATATTCCAGGATCAACCATGGCCTGGACCCGGATTACGCGATCTTACGAACAACTCGGCGATGCCGAACAGGTCACGCTTCTGCAGGATCTCGTTGATGGCCTCTGCCCTGGCCGCGCGCTGGCCGCTTTCATCCTTCGCCAGTTCGTGCTGAAGCTGCAAAGTCAATGAGGTGATCTCATCGCTTGACTTCTGAGCGAGGCGCGCGTGGATGGCATTGAGATT
The DNA here is from genome assembly GCA_003486945.1 of Hyphomonas sp. GTDB lineage: Bacteria > Pseudomonadota > Alphaproteobacteria > Caulobacterales > Hyphomonadaceae > Hyphomonas. Next base: position 4,254 of record DNFL01000278.1, read on the forward strand.
TCCCGTCTCGAGCGCAAGAGACAGTGCGGCCATTTCGGCTTCATCACGACCGCCCTCACCGAGTGTCGTCAGCATACGGACATAAGCGGCTTGCCGCTCTTGCATGAGCTTAATGCGCTCACGTTCTTCATTGCGTTCGAACTGTGCCTCAATGGCCTCGATCTGAATCTTCGTGCCGACGCGGCGGATCGACGTTCCATCTTTGAAGCCGTTGAAGCCTTCTTCAATCAACAGCGTTTGCCCCTCAGCCTGAGCCGACAGGATCCGCTGCTTTGATGCAATAACGTTACTGCGATCAAGGGCTGCAAGTGTCTCGGTCTGTTCAAGGCTTGCGCGCGCTTCCTTTTCGCGATGGTCGGCTTCAGCTTGCAAGAGGCGAGCGGTTGTCTCCAAGTCACGCTGCAGGCGCACAATAGTGTTGTGTTCTTCCAGCAGCGGGAGGCGGCTGGTACCTACCCCGGTGTCGTGGACGATATCGTCGATGACTGCCGGAAGAATGCAGTGATCGAGGTACAAATTGTTCAAATAGTAGGGAAAATCAGGGGTGGCCAAGCATTCGGCTGCAACGCCTTGTTTCAGAGCTTCGGCGAACAGGGCCGTGTCGGTCGCAATCTTCTGACACGTAAAGGTACGCGTTACAGATTTCACGGCCTTGTCAAAAACCGTTTGAATCGTAGTTCCAAGGCTGCCGTTGAGGCGAACCACCGTTGTCAAGTCCGGCACGTTGAAACGTGCCTCGAGCGTAACGACAAACGTCAACGGGATCGATGCGCCCTCTTTCGTTTTTGCGTCTTTGACCCCAACACCGAAATGAGGGAACAAGGAAACGAAACCCGCTGGCGGAAATTCGTCGGTGGTGAGCGAC
>DNFL01000166.1:0-1220 GCA_003486945.1 Hyphomonas sp.
AAAGGGCGCCTGGATGCGTTTTGCAATCATTACAGGGCTGTCTGCAGTCCTGCTGGCCGGGTGCGGCGCACTGGGACCGTCGGACAAGCAAAAGATGGTTTCAACCTGCATTGAGCAGGGCGAGGCGGAATCAACCTGCAAGTGTGTGGTCGATGCGCTGGAGAAAAACCTGTCGGCAGAGCTGTTCTCGAAGGTCGCCAAGGGGATGGGGGACGACAAGCAGAGCCTGATCGATATCTCGATGTCCATGGAGGTCGAGGACCTGCTGGCACTGTCGGCCGCAACCAATGACATGGCCGCCTGCGGGGACAATATCGCGACAGGAGAATGAACTGGCGCAGGCGGGGGTTTGGCCCGATGCCTGCAGTCATAATTGAGTGACGTGACGCTCGACCGCGCACGGCCTAGAACAGGACGGAACCAGGAAGGGAATCCTCATGAAGTTCATCATTATCAACAGCTTCCGCGTCATGGTGTATGTCGCCTATATCGCGATCATCGTCGGCGGCATTGCGCTCGGCATCTACCAGAAGGGTGCATTCACCGGTGAGCTGATCGGCCTGACGGGCCCGCTGGCGCAGGTGGCTGACTTTGCCTTGTTCGCCTTTGGCGGCTGGGTGGCGGCGAGCCTCGTGTGCGGCTTGATCGTGACGCTGATGGACATCCGCGACGACATCAACGACCGCCTGCCGGACGCGCGCCGGGACATGTAAGGCCGGTGGCCTTGAGCCAGACCGGACAGAGATAGAACCAGAGCCGCCGGGTGGGCTGCCCGGCGGCTTTTCATTGGGAGGAAACCAGCCATGACATCTGTTGCTGCTGCCGCGATTTATCTCGCCGTCAATATCCTGCTGATCCTTGTCCTGTCGTTCCGCGTGGTCGGACGGCGGCGGTCGGCGAAAGTTTCGCTTGGCACCGGAGGCGACGCCGATCTCGAGGTGCGCACGCGCGCGCATGGGAATGCGGTAGAGTACATTCCGGTGACGATGCTCGGCCTTTATGTGCTGGCTTCGCTGGGTGCGCCGATGTGGATGGTGAATGCGGTGGGCGGAGTGTTTACGCTGGGCCGTATCCTGCACGCCATCGGCCTGTCGGGCACGATCCTGCCGGCGCGGGCGTTCGGCATGGTGCTGACCTGGCTGGGGATGCTGGGCGCAGCCGCTGGCCTGCTCTACGTTACGCATACCTGAGGCGGGCAGTTGCGCAGGCAGGCGGCGCGG
>DNFL01000166.1:1485-1946 GCA_003486945.1 Hyphomonas sp.
TCTAGCGCCGATGACGAGATTTACGACCCCGCCGGCGGAGCTGCTTGCCGGACTTTTGGAAGATTGCCTCAAGGCCGGCGCGAGCGATGCGGATGCGCGCATCGGCGTGGCGGACGGCGTGAGCGTCTCGGTGCGCGAAGGCAAGCTGGAGAGTATCGAGCGCGAAGAGAGCGCCAGCGTGGCGCTGCGCTGTTTCTTCGGGAAACGGCAGGCGCATGTTTCCGGCGCCGACCTTTCGCCGGAAGGCCTGAAAGCGTTGAGCGAACGCTGTGTGGCGATGGCGCGCGCGGTTCCGGAAGACAAGTTCTGCGGCCTGCCGGAAGCGGCCTTGCTGGCAACTGCGGGGCTGGACATGGACCTGTCTGGCGAACCGGAGATTTCCGCTGAGGTGCTGGAGCGCGAGGCGCTGGCGGCAGAGGCGGCGGCGCTGGCTGTGCCGGGCGTGAAGACGGGGGCGGGCG
>DNFL01000166.1:2153-3548 GCA_003486945.1 Hyphomonas sp.
CCGATCCGCGTACGAGGTGGCGGGTTGCGGCGCTTCCTGGAACCGGTCGGAGCGCTGGGTGGCGGCGACCAACGGGTTCCGCTCGTGGAAGACAGGCACCTCGACCGGGCTTGGCCTTGCGGCGGTAGCCGAGAAGGACGGGCAGATGGAGCGCGACTATGACAGCTGGTCTGTGCGCTTCACGAAGGATCGTCCGTCTGCGGAAGATATCGGCAAGACAGCCGGCGAGCGCACGATTGCGCGGCTCGGCGCGCGCAAGGTGGAGACGCAGAAGGCAGCAGTGATTTTTGACCGGCGTGTTTCGGACAGCCTTTTGGGCGCGCTGCTGGGCGCGATTTCCGGGCCGTCGATTGCGCGCGGCGTGAGCTTCCTGAAGGACCGGATGGGCGAGCAGGTGTTTGCCAGGGGCATCTACTTGACCGATGATCCGCTGCGCCCGCTGGGCATGGGCAGCCGCACACATGACGGCGAAGGCCTGCCGGTGCGCGAGGCGCACCTGATCGAGGATGGGCGGCTGACGCGGTGGTTGCTGAATACATCGTCGGCGCGCCAGCTGGGCCTCGCGCCAAATGGATTTGCGGGCATGGGCTTTGGCGATCCGCCGGGCGTTTCCACATCCAACGTGTATCTGCGCCCCGGAAGGGCGACGCCGGGCGACCTGGCGAAACAGGCGGGCAAGGGGTTGCTGGTGACCGACATGTTCGGCCCGTCGATCAATCCGAACAATGGCGATTACTCCGTAGGCGTATCAGGTTTCTGGTTCGAGGACGGGGAGATTGCCTATCCGGTTTCGGAAGTGACGGTGGCGGGCGACCTGCCGGCGATGTTCGCGCGGCTGATACCGGCGTCTGATCTTGAACTGCGCGGCACGCGCGATGCGCCGTCGATCCTCATCGAGGACATGAACCTTGCGGGCAGCTGAACGCACGCTGGAGGAAGACCTCACCCTGCTGCGCCGGATTGCGCAGGAAGCAGGCGACCTCGCGATGTCCTACATCCACAAGGGCGGCGCCGAAGCCTGGAACAAGACGAGCGGCGGGCCGGTGACGGAAGCTGACCTTGCGGTGAACCGTCTGTGTGCGAAGGAATTGATGGGCGCGCGGCCGGACTATGGCTGGCTGTCGGAAGAGACGCGGGACGACCCGGCGGCGCGGCAGAAATCGCGCGTATGGGTGGTGGACCCGATCGACGGGACACGGGCCTATATGGATGGCACGCCGGACTGGTGTGTCGGCCTGGCGGTGGTGGAAGAGGGCGAAGCGGTGGCAGGCGTGATCTATGCGCCGGCGCTGGGGCAGTTTTTCGACGCGCGCAAGGGCGCGGGCGCGCGGCGCAATGGCGAAGTGATCCGCACAACGCAGCGCGCGCTGGAGGCCGGGACACGGCTGATCACCA
>DNFL01000197.1 GCA_003486945.1 Hyphomonas sp.
GGTGCCGCCTCGGGTTAAGCGGCTCCTCTTGGGTAGCCTTTCCGGCGGCGGCGGCCATGGGGGCATCCATGCTGCTCAATGAGGCGGTGGCCTTGAACGCCGTCTCGGCCTCGGTGCCCGCCGCGAGCATCTCGGGCGTGGGTTCAAGGGGAGTTTTGAGCGCCGTGAAGCGCGCCGTGGCTTCCTCGGCCGCGAAAGCAGTGCTCGCGAGGACGAGGGCGAACGCAATAAGAGCATGACGAATGGTCTTCATGGTGAAAGCGGTGAAAATTAGCCCGAAAATCAGAACCGCTTCGTCACATCAATGATGTAGCGACGCAGGCGGGGATCGATGACCGAGGAGCTGAACGATCCGTTGACGTTGAGGGGGGGCTCGGTGTCGAAAAGATTGATGATTGTGACCCGAACCTTCGTGTCGCGCAGGGCTCGCTTCCACCAGGAGTCGCCTTGCGCCCCAAATCCGGCCCTACGGCCGAAGTCGTAAGCGACATTCGCATCCCAGCGCATGACATCATCGGTATAGCGGGAGGGTGCGATGTTGACGTTGGAAGAGTCCGTCCAGGCCTTGCCGCCGTAAACGCCGGCCACGCCTGCGTCCCACGCACCGCGCATCCAGGACAGCGCGAGGGTGGCCCGCTGCGGGACGTAGCGCTTGTTGACGCTGGCCGTGAGGGCGGAGTTGGGCAGGATGCGTTCCTCACGCTTGAGCGTCTTCTCCCCCATGAGACTGAGGCTGAAGTCACCCAAGTGGGTGCGGCGCTGGTAACGCAAGCCGTAGCTGTAGCCGGCGCTGCGCGAACTGGAGATGTTGATGACGCGTCCGTCGTAACCCGTGATCGGGCCGAGCCAATTCGCCGGGTCCGTCGGCAGCTTCGGGCCGCGGAAGATGGTTTCCGGCGCGAAGCGCTGACGGTCCATAATGCTCGCGATGTTGCCGAATCCATCCGTGAGGTCGTTCTCATAGTAGTCGAACGAGAGCGACAGACCGGTGACGCGTGGCACATCCATCACCACGCCGTAGGTCCAGCTCTCCGAGCGCTGCGGCTTGAGGTTGGGATTACCGCCGCTAAGCTGGTCGAGCGGACCGACAATCGGGGCGTTGCCGCGCGAGAGGTCCGTGGCGCCGGGAAAGAGCAGTGCGATGAAGTTCGGCGGGAAGGTGATGGTCGCGGACTGCTCGGCGACGCGATAGAGCTGTGGAGCAAGGAAACCCTCGCCGTAGGAAGCGCGCACGAGCAGCGGCTTGAACGGACGCCAGGCCACACCATACCGGGGCGTGGTCGAGCGCCCGAAATCGGAATACTCCTCGGTGCGCGCCGCCAGATTGAGATCGAGTTGATGCAGGAGCGGGAGGCGCTGCCGTTCACCGATCAGGGGGATGCGCGCCTCCGCGAAGACGGAGACCACGTCACGTTGGGGAATCACCGGCCAGACCTGTCCGCCGACCGCACCCGGAAAGTCGACATACTCTTCACGCAGCTCCGCGCCCACGACCGCCTTGATGTCTCCGGCCGGAAGGCTGAACAACGTGCCGTCCGCCTGCGCCGAGTAAGTCCAGGTGCGATTCAAATCCACCAGCTTCGTCTGCGTCGTGCTCACGAAGAAGGGGTCAAGCGCACCGGCCGCGTTGGGCGACTGCGTGTTACTGTCGTAGATGAGCCGGGGTTGGCGCCCCGCGGCGATCTCGGCATTGAGGCGCGCGGTGAATTGAGCGGTGGGAGCGACGTTGATGCCGAAACTTCCGCCCGCGCCGACAAGTGCCGTCGGTGTCATGGCATTCCGGCCTTCCACGTAGCTGATGTTGGTTGCGTAACGCCAATCCCCGATGAGCTTGCCCTCGGCGGACAGGCTGAACTCCACGTTCTCCGTCTCCGAACCGTTGTAGATCGGAGGAAGGTCGTAGAAGGTCTTGCTCAGCCGCACGGGCACTCCGAAGGGATTGCCGGGATATCCTGCAGGGATCGTGACATTCTCGACGCGCCGCCAGAGGCCATTGTCGTGGTAGCTCTTGCGGCCGATGCGGGCGACACCGGTCACATTAAAATGGTCGCTGAACTCATATCCGAGCCGCGCATACACGGCCTTTTCCCGCGCGTAGTTGACCGCGCCTTGCCGGCCGGGCGTCACCCCACCCACGGGGGCCGGTGCAGCGGCATATTCCGCCGCCGTGATCGCTCCGCCTGCATAGTTGGCGGGAATCGAGACCCGCGGAACAGTCGTGCCGGGCAGATTCCCGGATGCGGCACCCACGGAGCCGTTGCCCTCGGCGAAGAGCGTTGGCTGCGATTGGTTGGTGATGCCGCCGAAGACCGTGCGATCGTAGGTGCTCGTGAGCCGGCGGTCCGTCATGAGCATGATGTTGTTTTCGGAGCCGGAAACAGTGAGCAGACCCGACCACTTGCCCGTCGCGAAGCCATGCGTGATGCTCGCCGTCTTGAGGGCGGCGTCCTTGTCGAAAGTGTTGTCGTAGTTCAGGCGCACCTCCGTGCCGGAATAGCGCTTCTTGAGGATGACATTGATGACACCGTTGATGGCATCGGCGCCGTAGATGGCAGACGCGCCGTCCAGGAGGACTTCGACACGGTCGATCGCCGATAGCGGGATGCCGCCCAAGTCGTAGCCATTGCCACCGGAACTCCTGACGCCAGTGAGCGGGACGCGCTTACCATCGACAAGCAGGAGCGTCTCGGTCTGCGAACCGCTGCGCAATTGGGCAGAGGTTCGGACGCCAACCTGACCCAATGTGTTGCCGCTGCCGGTTGAGCCGTTGACCGTCTCTGTGCCAATGCCGGTGGTGTAGCTGGTGATCGCCGGGATGTATTGGAACAACTGACCGAGGTTGGCTGCTCCCGTGCGTTCGATGTCAAGGGAGGAAAAGATCAGCACCGGCTGCATCGGCTGGTCGCCGGAGTTCAGCCGCATGCGCGAACCCGTTACTTGGTAGTCATCCAACACTACCGCGCCATCCTCAACCCGGCTTTTACTTTCCGGGCGGGCGGTCTTCTCGACCGGCGCCGCCCTTGGGCCGTTTGGGCGGGTGTCTCTCCGCACGGCGAAGGCGCCGGTCTTCGTGTCCTGGGTGGCGGTGAGCCCGGTGTCGGCCAGCATCAGGTCGAGGGCGACGCCGGGGGCAAACTCGCCCTGCACGGGGTTGGTTTTCAGACCGGCCACTTGGTCGGGCGCGAACACGATCTCGCGCTGGGCCTGCGTGGCGAATTGCTTGAGGGTTTGCTCAGCCTCCCCGGCCGGCACGTCGAAGGTGCGCTTGGGCTCTTGGGCAGAAAGCGTGAAAGTGAAAGCGAGGGTGCTGAGAACGAGCGCGAGGGCCCGGCGAAGAAACGAAGGACTGGTAGCCTTCAGCTTGGTGTCAGATTTCACGTCTGTAACAAACCCCGAAGCACACGTTTCCATTAAGAGAATTTTTATGAACCGATTTTCCCGCGGATAGCGCTGATGAGCTCGGATTCAAACACCCCAAGACGGTTCGACTTCCTGCTTTCCTGATTTCCACATTCGAAGATCACCGTGCCTGTCGCAGCACGATCTCGTCGCCGCGCCACTCGGCGCGGAGGCCGAATTCGGACTCCATGAGGCGCACAAAACCCTCGACGTTGTCGGAGCGGAAGGTCGCGCTGAGCCGCATGTCGGCCAGCAGCGCATCGCCGAGGGTGAGCTGCACGGGGTTGCCGCGGTTGAAGGCCGCCACGATCTCGGGCATCGGCGCGTTGGTGAAATCGAGCAGCCGCGGCATCCAGGCCAGACGCTGTTCAAGCTCGGCCGCACTGATCGCTGCCACCTGTGGCACCGCCGTCGGCGCGAGATCCAC
>DNFL01000149.1:0-361 GCA_003486945.1 Hyphomonas sp.
AGGCGCCGGCGCCGGAAGAGATGCGCCGCCCGGTCGCTGCCCCACCGCCGCGCCCGCCGGTCACCCACGAGACCAAGCTCGACCCCGATACCGGCGTCAACGAGATGAACCCCTCCGAAGCCCCGGTCCAGATCCCGCAGGCCGAAGACGACTGGTCCAACACGCCGCGCAACTCGGCCTGCCCGTGCGGCTCCGGCAAGAAATACAAACACTGCCACGGCGCCATCGAAACCCAGAAAGCCTGAGCCGGGCTCAGTGACGAGCACCTACGAGCAATCCGCGCTCCCCTTGCGCCGGTTGCACACACCATGCGCCAGCTGAAGATTCTCCGCAGAATCTGACCCGCCTGCCGCTCTCGGCC
>DNFL01000149.1:616-887 GCA_003486945.1 Hyphomonas sp.
CTGACCCGCCTGCCGCTCTCGGCCGGATATGATCAAAGGTCGGCCGCCACTTCCGCCATAGCGTCGCGTGCGCCACATCGAACCGCCCGGCCGGCATCGGCTTGCCGCAGAGGGCGCAGCGCCCGTCCTGCTTCGTCCAGAGCGTGCAGAAAAGCTCCGTATCCGGAGGAGCGAAAGGTTGGCTCACAGCCCTGCTGGCAATTCCCAGCCGCGCCGCGCGCAAGCCGCAATAACCGTGTTGCGCAGCAGGCAGGCGACCGTCATCAGTCCC
>DNFL01000149.1:1195-5348 GCA_003486945.1 Hyphomonas sp.
ATCGCCGACGAGCTTCGTCTTGCCCTCGCCCTTTTCCGGCGCCGGCACACGGTTGATGCCGACATCGATCACTGCCGCGCCAGGCTTTACCCAGTCGCCGCGCACCATTTCCGGCCGGCCCACTGCCGGCACCAGAATGTCCGCAGTCCGGCAGAGCGCCGGCAGATCCTTCGAGCGGCTGTGCGCGATCGTAACCGTGCAATTCTCGGCGAGGAACAACAAGGCCGCCGGCTTGCCGACAAGGATCGAGCGCCCGATCACGACCACGTGCTTGCCGGAAAGGTCGTTGCCCAGCGCAGACTTCGCCATGATCACACAACCGGTCGGCGTACACGGACGAAGTCCCGGCTTGCCGAGACTGAGGCGTCCGGCAGAGACTTCCGTCAGCCCGTCAACATCCTTCGCCGGATCAATCTTCGCAATCGCCGCATCGGAATCTAGGCCTGCCGGCAAAGGCAGTTGCAGCAGAATTCCGTCCACGGACGGGTCTGTATTGAGCTGCGCGATCACCGCCTCCACCTCAGCCTGCGTCGCCGTTTCAGGTAACACATGATGGCGCGACTCCATGCCTGCCTCGACGGTCGCCTTGCCCTTGTTGCGCACATAGACCTGGCTCGCTGGGTCCTCGCCCACCAGCACCACGGCTAGGCAGGGCTTGCCCGGCAGGCCCGCCACAGCCTTCGCCACGCCCGCCTTCACTTCGGCGGAAATCTCATGCCCATCAATCCGCGTTGCGCTCATCTGCCAGCCAGCCTTCAATCACGCCCGCCAGTTCCGGCGAGCCTTCAATCTCGAGGCCTTTTATCCGAGTCTTGGCGCCCGTCACCACCCGCACAGCAGACTTCGGCAATCCGAGCGCCTTGGCCACAACCGCCTCGACCGCCGCATTCGCCGCCCCGTCTTCGGGCCGTGCCCGCACACGGATTTTCACGAATAACCGGCCTGCATCATCACTGCCCTTGCCCTCGATCCGGTCGGCCGAAGCGCCCGGCTGGACACGCACGGCCAGGCGGTGGCGCATCAGACTGGAGACGGGCCGATGGCTCGGATGATCGTCGGCAACAGCCAGTCGCGCGTGAACAGGATCGTCAGGGCGAGGACGAAGACCGAGAGGTCCAGCTGGCCCAACGGCGGAATCGCACGGCGAATCGGCCGCAGCATCGGCTGCAGCACGCTGTCGAGAATGCCCTGGATCTGGCGGACGGTCGGATTGTGCATCGAGACCACCCCGCCCACGATCAGCCAGCTCATCACCACATAGACGAGGATGATGATCAGCAAAAGCGAGAGAATGGGGTGCAGGAAATAGGAGTAAAGCGCCAGAAGGAGGGAATACATGCGACCTGCCTGATTTCGAACCAATCAAGGTCTGTCCTTAAACCGGCGGCGGGGGCAAGGGCAAGTTGCTTGGCTGCCGCCAAGTAAGGGTTTGGCAAGCCGGGCCGGTCAGCCTAGCTTTCCCGGCGGGCATCAGGGACGCAAGATGGATCACACTGACACACCGCTGCATCCGCTGTCGGCCTTCCAGAAGGGCATGCTGATGCTCGCGACCATCGCGATGGGCGCCGGCATGAGCATCAATTTCGTTGTCGTCGCGCCGCTGACGCGCAAGGCGGGCCTCGACGAACTGCAGGTCGCCGCGATCCTGACCCTGTCGACGCTGCTCTACGCCTTCATGATCCCGCGCTGGGGCCGCATCGCAGACCGGGTCGGACGCAAGCGCGTGATGGTGTTCTCGCTGATCATGATGGGCGTCACCAACACCGCCTTCCTGTTCACGCTGGAAGCGGCGCTGGCGGGCGTGATCACCGGCGCCGTGCTGCTGCTGACGCTCGTCTTCGTGCGCCTCTGGTTCGGCCTGCTGACACCCGGCCTGCAGCCCGCCTCGATGGCAGCGATGACGGATGCGACCACACCGGCCAACCGCGCTGCCGGTCTTGGCATGCTCGGCGCGGGCATGAGCATCGGCTCCATCCTCGGCCCGGCGGGCGCTGCGGTGCTCGCTCCGTTCGGCGCGCTCGCGCCGCTCTGGGGCACGATCATCTTCTGCATCGCGACCGGCATCGTGCTCGGCTACACCCTGCCGAAAACTGTGCCGCGCGACCGGTCCATGCCGCGCCCGAAACCGCTTGCCATGCTGGATGCGCGCGTGCGCCCGCACCTCGCTTTCCTCATCTCCTATTTCGTCTGTGTCGGGATGATCCAGCAGACCCTCGGCTGGTTCATCGAGGACCGCTACGACCTTCACACCCTTGGCGATAAGGCGGGCGAAACCGCGGTACTCTACACCGGCATCGCGTTTGCCTGCATGGCGGTGGCCACCATCGTCGTGCAGTTCGGCTATCTCTCGCGCGTGAAGCCCGATCCGCGCCGCGTTCTGCCCATCGGCCTTGGCCTCGTCGTGATCGGCTATATCGGCGCCGACACGCTGCACGCGTTCCCGCTGCTCTGCGCCAGCTTTTTCGTCGTCGGCGCGGGCTCCGCCCTTGCGATCCCTTCTGCCAACGCGCTCGGCAGCCTGTCAGTCGGGCGCGAAGAACAGGGCGCCGCAGCTGCATTGATGTCGGCTGCCCCGCCCGCCGGCTTCATCTTCGGCCCGCTGATCGGCGCGGCCCTCTACCGGCTGGACCACGCCCTGCCGCTGATTGCATCTGCCGTGCTGATGACGGGCCTTACCGCCTATGCCCTGCTGGTCACCTCACGGCGACCGCTGGGCACAGGCTGAAAGTTACATCGCGCTGATGCCGCCATCCACTTTCAGCTCGGCGCCGGTCACCAGCTTCGATTCGTCCGAGGCGAGATACAGAACCGCATAGGCGATATCGTCCGGCTCGCCGACCTTGCCGAGCGGGATCTGGCGGCCGAGCTTTTCCAGCGCCTTCTGCTCGCCGAACATCTCCTTGGTGCGGTCGAGGATTGGCGTGTTGATAAATACGGGGTGTACGGAGTTGCAGCGGATCTGCCCGCCCGTCTTCGCGCAGTGCAGAGCGATGGATTTTGACAGGTGACGCACCGCCGCCTTGGCCGTGTTGTAGGCAACGTAATTGCCGCTGGCGATGATGCCCGCGATGGAAGAAATGTTGATGATCGAGCCGAGCCCGTGTGCGCGCATCAGCGGAATTGCATACTTGCAGCCGAGGAAGATCGAATCGACATCCACCTCCTGCACCTTGCGGAACATCTCGTAGCTCTCATCCTCGACCGAGCCGAGCGAGCCGATGCCGGCATTGTTGACGAGAATGTTCAGCCCGCCCATCACATCATGCGCGGCCTGCAGCACCTCCTGCCAGCGCGCGCCGTCGGTAACGTCCTGCTGGAAGGCGAAGGCGGTGCCTGCGCCGTGTGCCTTGTTGATCGAAGCCGCCACCGCCTCAGCCCCTGCCCCATTGATATCGGTGACGGTGACCTTCGCGCCCTCCTTCGCCAGCATCCGCGCGGTTGCCTCGCCTAGGCCCTGCGCGCCGCCGGTGATGAATGCCTTTTTGCCTGATACGCGGCCCATATGTGTCTCCTCCCTGTTTTCCGGGCTGACCTAACAACCTGGCGCCAGCCCCGCCAAGGGTCACCTCGCGGAGATCGGTGAAATTTCATCGATCTCCTTCAGCCCGGGCTTACCGTGACGGATGTAAACATGGTGAATGTCCCGGCGCCTCATCTGCCTCCTGCTGACAATCTATGCGATTGCCTTCGCCTTCGGCGCGCTGACGGCTGTGCGCTGGCCGTCCATCGTGATGGTCATGGGCTGGATCGTGCAGGATGATGTGAAGGGCGGCCTCGACGGCGTGAACTGGCGCGAGTTGGGTATCACGCACGGCGCCGCCTATCTCTTCGCCGCGCTCGGATATTACGCTTCCAGCGCCCTGCTCGGCGCCCGCAGGGGCGGGGCGGTCGGCTGGTATCTGTTCGGCCTCGCGGCTTCAGTGCCGGCCGTGTTCCTCGTTCACTTCAATCCGAACTGGTGGGAAAACCCGACCGCCGGTGAAGGCGCGCTCGCGGGCCTGATGGCCGGCGCCCTGCTGCTGCTGATCGCGGTCTGGGAACTGCGAAAGCGCCCGCCGGAATATGTCGATGTCGAAGTGACGCCGGAAACCATGGAAAACCCCGTCGTTGCTGCGGCGCTGCGCGGCGAGCCCCTGGTCGCGGAAAAGCCGGT
>DNFL01000029.1 GCA_003486945.1 Hyphomonas sp.
ATCGTGGAACTCGCCGAGGATGAAGCCGCGCGCGTGCTCGAACGCGCAGCGGAGCTGGACGCACTCGGCCTGGAAATCGAAGCCTTCGGCTCAGGCGCCATCTGTGTGCGGGCAACGCCGGCCCTGTTCGGCGAGATGGACGCCGCCGGTCTCATCCGCGACCTTGCCGACGATTTCGCGGAGTATGAAGCCGGCCTCTCGCTGAAGGAAAAATTCGAAGACGTGATGGGCAACATGGCCTGCCGCTCTTCTGTGCGCGCCGGGCGGCGCCTCACCGGCGAAGAAATGAACGCCCTGCTGCGCCAGATGGAAGCCACGCCCCATTCCGGCCAGTGCAATCACGGCCGCCCCACNNTCGTCATCGTCGATCAGCACGCCGCGCATGAACGGCTGGTCTACGAAAAGCTCAAGCGCCAGATGGCCGAAACCGGCATCCGCGCGCAGGCGCTTCTGATCCCCGAGGTGGTGGAACTGTCGCCCCCCGATGCCGCCCGCCTGCTGGACCATGCCGGCGAACTGGCCCGCCTTGGTCTGGCCATAGACCCCTTCGGCCCCGGTGCGATTGCCGTCCGCGAAACTCCGGCGATCCTTGGCACGGTGTCCGCCGCCGCCCTTCTGCGCGATGTGCTGGACGAACTGGCCGATCTGGGCCGGTCAGACAGCCTGCAATCGAAGATCGAGGCGATCCTCAGCCGCATGGCCTGCCACGGCTCGGTCCGTTCGGGCCGGGCGCTGCGCCCCGATGAGATGAACGCCCTTCTGCGCGAGATGGAGGCAACGCCCCATTCCGGCCAGTGCAACCACGGCCGCCCCACCTATGTCGAGCTGAAACTCGCCGACATCGAAAAACTGTTCGGACGGCGCTGAGCATGGCCGCGTTCAGTGCACTGATCTTTGACTGCGACGGCGTTCTGGTGGATTCCGAAGTTATCGCAATCCGCAGCGAGCGCGCCTTGCTTTCGGAATGGGGGCTCCACTACGCGTTCGAAACCTTTGTTTCGCGTTTTGTCGGTCTGCATAACCGGGACTTCTATGCGGCTCTTGCCAGCGACGCCGCAGCGCTGGGGCGAACCTTGCCGGAAAATTTCGGCAAGCTGCTGCAGGCAAACAACTGGAAGCACTATGAAACGGAGCTGCAAGCCATCAGCGGCGTTCAGGACGTCGTTGCTGCGTTTCCGGGGCCGCAGGCCGTTGCGTCATCGTCCGAAGCAGACAAGCTTGTCCGTAAGCTGACCATCACCGGCCTGCATGACACGTTCACGCCGCACATCTATTCCTCGGATCTCGTGAAGAATGGCAAGCCTGCGCCGGACCTGTTCCTGCACACGGCGGATGTTCTTCGTGTTCCGCCGGAGCGCTGCGTCGTGATTGAAGACAGTGTCAACGGCGTCAGGGCCGCGCTCGCTGCAGGCATGACGGCGTGGGGTTTCACGGGCGGCGGCCATGCCGATGCGGGTCTTGGAGGGCGGCTCAGCGCGGCGGGCGCGCATGATGTCTTTGGCTCGCATCGCGAGATCGCCAGAAAGTTCAAGACTTCGCTTTAGGCGCTTTCTTCGGCTTTTCGGCCTTGCCCTTGTCCGCGCGCATCTTCCGCATACGGTCCATTCCGCCGCCGGCGACCCACCAGAAGATGCGCCAGGCTTCGTCTATCGTCATCTTCGGTGCCGGTGCGAGTGTGCCCTTTTTCTCCGGCGGCGCAATCTTCGGCGGGCGGCGGCCCTTGAGCTTCGCCTTCACCGGCGCCGGCAGGACAGGCGGCTCTATGCCGGCCTTCGGATCATCTTCGGGAACGGACTCGATCTGCGCCGGCGCGCCTGTCGTTTCGAATTCCGGATCGAGATTGCCCAGCAGGTGCGCGTCCGAAAAATCAATCGCCAGCTCGACCCAGAGCGGCAGGTGGTCCGACATCTGCCAGGTCAGCCAGCGTTTGGAATAGTACTCCTTATCCTTTGCCTTGTCCTTCGGCGCGCCGTTCTCGGCGAGGTCGCGGTGGCGCGCGGGCAGTGCAGGCGCGTAGTGCTCATAATGCTCCGGGCGGAACACGGATTCGGCCCAGTTGAAGGCGCCTGCGGAAAGGAAAGTCAGCTCATCCTTCCGGGTACGGAAGGCAATCTGGTCATAGTAATGCGTGCCGAGCAGGTTCGACGGGAAGAGGTCCGGCGGCAACTGGAAGCCGGCCTTGGTCAGCGCTTGCATCGTCTCGTCGATAGGGTTCCTTATGTTGAAATCGCCGAGCAGGATATAATTCTCATCCTCCCGGTCAGCGCGGCCGGCCATCTCGCGGGCAAGATAGTCTATTTCCTGCACACGGCGCTGATAGCCATCCGAACCTTTCGACGTTTCGCCGAAATAGATATGCACCGTGCAGAGCGAAAACTTGAACCACCCTGCCTGGAAAGACACGAGAAAAGGCGTGCGGGCAAACTGCTGCTCGCCGGGAAGCAGCGCATGCTTCGGCAGCACGATCTCGCCCGCGATGTTCCGGAAACGGACTTTCCGGCTGTCATACACAT
>DNFL01000193.1:0-3942 GCA_003486945.1 Hyphomonas sp.
GAAACGGTGCCTGCCCCGCAGGGGCCGCGCGCCCAGTTTGCCTTCAGCCCCGGCGGCACCTTCCTCGTGCAGATCGCAGCTCTGCGCACCGAGGAACAGGCCGAAACCGCCTGGAAGCGCGTCAGTTCCTCCTCGCCGGAGCTCTATTACGGCGCCACCAAGGTCATCCAGCGTGCTGACCTCGGCCAGGATGGTGTGTTTTACCGGTTGCGCGTCGGCGCCTTTGCCGACAGATCGGAGGCCTCGGCCTTCTGCGACGCCATCAAGAAGGCCGGCGCCAACTGCATCGTGGTGACAGGATAGTGGTGAAAGCCTGTATTCTCAGCGTATCCGGGCCGGAATTGACCCCGGCCGAGGCGGCCCTGTTCCGGGCGGAGAACCCTTGGGGCGTCATCCTCATGGGCCGCTCCTGTGTCAGCCGGATGCAGGTGCGCCGCCTCGTGGCGGATATCTGGGAAGCGACGGGCCGCGAAACGCTGATCTTCATCGACCAGGAAGGCGGCCGCGTCGCGCGCCTGAAAGCGCCGGAATGGCCGCTGTTTCCGCGCGGATCGGACTATGCCGCGATCTACACGAAGGACCCTGAGCTTGGCCGCGAAGCCACCTGGCTCGGCCACCGGCTGATCGCGGCTGAACTCGCCAGCCTGTCGATCCATGCGGACTGCGCCCCGGTGGTCGATTTGCCGGTTCCAGGCGCACACGACATCATTGGCGACCGCGCCTTCGGGGCCACGCCGGAAGCCGTTGCCGACCTCGCCAAGGCCGCCCTCGCAGGCCTCGCCGCGGGCGGTGTTGCGGGCGTCATCAAGCACATCCCCGGCCACGGCCGGGCCTTTGCCGACAGCCATTTCGAACTGCCGCGCGTCACCGCCGGCAACAACGAACTGGCGAAAGACTTCGATGCCTTCGCCCGGGTTGCCGATGCGCCGATGGCGATGACCGCGCATATCTCCTACGACGCCTTCGATCCCGGCAAGGCGGCCACCGTCTCCCGCATCATGATTCAGGACGTCATCCGGGGCCGAATCGGCTTTGATGGCCTCCTGATGACGGATGATCTGGGGATGAAGGCCTTGGGGGGCACTCTTACCGAGCGCGCGAACGCCTCCATCGCAGCGGGCTGCGATGTGCTTCTGCATTGTTCCGGCTTCCTGAAAGATCCGGCCGAAATCCTCGCTGAGATGACCGAAGTGGCACGCGCCGCGCCGCATCTCGAAGGCAAGGCCGAAGACCGCGCTGACGCCGCCGACGCCATCGCGCGCCGCACCGAAGCTTTCGAAGCCGCCAAGGGCTGGCGCCGCTTCGGCCAGCTTTTCCCGCATCTGGAGGCGATGGCGTGAGCGGCGAAGCGATCTCCATCGACGCCCTCTCGGCGGACGCTGCCGAAGCCGACGGCGTGAACCTCTTCACGGTGGACGTGCCGGGCTATGAAGGCCCGCTGCACCTGCTGCTCGAACTCGCGCGCCGGCAGAAGGTGAATCTGCTGCAGATATCCATGCTGCAACTTGCCGAGCAGTACATGGCTTTCATCGAAGACGCGCGTACGAAGCGGATCGATATCGCCGCCGACTACCTGCTGATGGCGTCATGGCTCGCCTTCATGAAGTCGCGCCTGCTGCTGCCGAAACCGGAAGCGCTGGAAGAAGACGAGCCGACCGGCGAAGAGATGGCCGCGCGCCTCGCCTTCCGCCTTAAGCGTCTCGAAGCGATGCGCACCGCCGTGCGTGAACTCGAAGCCGGGCCGGTTCTTAACAATGTCGTCTTCCTGCGCGGGGCGCCGGTACAGCCGAAAGTCGTGCGCCTGACCGAATACACCGCCTCGCTCTATGACATCACCTCCGCCTTCGGAATGATCCGTGACCGGAAGGAAAAGGAACGTCCGCACCGTATCGAGCCGCAGCCCGTCCTCGCGCTGGAACAGGCACGCAACACGCTGCGCGGCCTGCGCAAGCAGCTCGAAAACTGGTCGAGCCTCGACGATATCCGCACCGCGCTTTCCGAAAACACGCCGGAAGTGCCGGGCCGTTCGGTAACCGCCTCGGTGTTCTCCGCCGCGCTGGAGCTTACCCGCGACGGCGAGGTCGACATCCGGCAGGACGCACACTTCGCCCCGATCTACCTTCGCAACGCTGACGTTCGCAGCGGGGAGGCGCTCGATGCAACCGCATGAGAAATTCGCAATGACTGACAACTCGACGGAGCCGTCGCGCTCCGCCTTCGATCAGCTTTCGCAGGCGCAGGCGCGCGCGCAGGCAGACCTTCTCGGCGGGCGCGACGCCGCCCTTGCCGAAGGTGTGCGCCGCGCAGAAGCCGTGCTGTTCGCCGCCGGCGAACCTCTGTCTGCGGAGCAAATCTCCGAAATCCTGCCGCACGACATAGAGGCCGGCGAAGTGCTGATGGCGCTGCGCGCGGTCTATTCGAAACGCGGCGTGAACCTTGTCGAAGTTGCCGGCAAATGGCGCTTCCAGACGGCGCAGGACCTGTCCTACCTCTTCGTCGAAGAACGCCAGGTGCAGAAGAAGCTCGGCCAGGCCTCGCTCGAAACGCTCGCCATCATCGCCTATGGCCAGCCGGTGACGCGCGCCGAAATTGAAGCCGTGCGCGGTGTCGCTGTGGCGAAGTCGGTGATCGACACGCTGCTGGAAACCGGCTGGGTGCGCGTGCGCGGACGCCGCAAGACGCCGGGCCTGCCGATTACATACGGCACCACCGACAAGTTCCTCGAACATTTCGGCCTCGAAAGCCTCGACACGCTGCCCGGCAAGGCAGACCTCGAAGCCGAGGGCCTGCTGACCGACGTGATCCCCTCCGGCTTCCAGATGCCGGATGAGGAAGCCCTGTCGGAAGAAGACATGCTGATCGACGAACTGGGCAATATCGAAGACGTCGAAGCCTTCGTCACCGATTTTATGGGCGAGGACGCCGCGATTGCTCCGCCTGCGGAGGAAGTCTCTGAGGGCGAGGGGGGCGATGGCGGGCTCTCCGTCTTCGCTTACACCCGCGAAGCAGGCAGCGCCGAAGACCCCGAAGCCTTCGACCAGGACAGCGTCAAGGCCGCCGTCCTCAAACTCCGCCGCGAAACCCGCATGCCGCAACAGCCCATGCGCACCTGGCGGGATGACGAGTAGGGCGCAAAGCTCCGCTCAAGCCGCGGGCGGCTCAAACCTGAACCGCCGCGGCGTATCATAATCCGCATACAGCTCATCTTCGCGCGTGCCGCCGCCGATATTGTGGATGTACATCGCCTTACCTGTCGTTGCGTCATAGCCCGAGAAGATCGCGATATGCGGCAGGCGCCCGCCGAGGCGCATGGTAACGAGGTCGCCGAGTTGCCAGTCATCGCGCGTACCCGGCATCGCGCGTTCGAAGCCCTGACGCTTGAAGAACGTCTCGAGGTTTGGCACTCGGCGATGGTCGATATTGCGGTCAGCTTTCGTCAATCCCCAGATCTTCGGATAGCTGGCGAACGACGCCTTCATGTCCTCGTGCACCAGCACCTGAAGGTCTGTCTCAAACGCATCACGGTAGGCGCGGATCACCACATCGGTGCACACGCCCGTCGCCCGGTCGATATCGCCGCCAGGATAGGGCAGGGTCACATAGGCGGGATTGTAGCCGAGCGTAACGCCGATCTGCTGGCGCGCCGCGCGCACCAGTCGCTTCTCCCACCGGCTCTCCTCCGCCACCAGCGGCAGCGTCGGCAAAAGCGGCAGGCTCAGCCCGGACACAAGAAAGGAACGGCGCGTCAGCATGAGCCGATATCATCCTGCCATTCCGGCAGGATTTGGGCGGAAATCAGAAGCCTCTGAA
This sequence comes from Hyphomonas sp., assembly GCA_003486945.1. Taxonomy (GTDB): domain Bacteria; phylum Pseudomonadota; class Alphaproteobacteria; order Caulobacterales; family Hyphomonadaceae; genus Hyphomonas. Next base: position 3,811 of record DNFL01000193.1, read on the forward strand.
CTCTGCGACCTCTTCCAGCGGCGCGCGTTCGGCGTAGAGCGTGTTCGCCTTCTCGTTCGGGTCCGGCTTGCCGACAGCGACGCCGCACCAGATCATTTCTGTCGGGCCAAGGCCGAAATGTTCCTTGAGCGT
>DNFL01000193.1:4173-4890 GCA_003486945.1 Hyphomonas sp.
GGCCGAAATGTTCCTTGAGCGTCGGGCGCAGGATGCCCCAGCATTCCTGCATGCAGGTGCCCCAGCCGCGCTCTTCCGCCAGCAGGCACAGCGTCTGCAGGTACATGCCCGTATGGCCCCACTGCCCATGACCCATGCGCTCGTCGATGACGATGAACACGGCGAGCGGTGCGCCGAAGAAGCGGAAATTGTTGGCGAACCAGCGCAGCCGCCCGGCGCGGTCTTCGCGAGGAATGCCGATCGCTTCGTACAGCATCTCGCCGACGCGGCGGCGGCGTGCTTCATGCGGCTCCCAGAGGTTCGGCGGATAGATCGGCCGGTCGGTCGGCTCGCCGCCGGGGCTCTGCGCCAGTTTCGCCTGCGCGATCCCGATCACCTTGTCCTTCTCTTCGCCGGTCACGACGATCACTCGCCAGGGCTGCGTGTTGCCGCCGGAAGGCGCGCGCTGCGCCGCGATGAGCCAGGCTTTCACCTCATCGAGGGGCAGGGCATCCGGCAGGAAGCCGCGCGTGGAAATGCGTTTCGCAACCGCTGTCGACACGTCCATGAAAAGAATCTCCCATCATTTCGCATAGCGATAGACAGGCTTTCCTTGGGTCAGCCAACTAGGCTGCGGTGCGGCTGAGCAGAAATACGCGCGCCTCATCGCGGTAAGCCGGCAGGGGCGCGGCGTGAAATGCCGGATTGGCTGCCAGAAATTCTGCATAGGCTTCCTTC
>DNFL01000117.1 GCA_003486945.1 Hyphomonas sp.
GGAGGCGCACATGGCGCAGCAATGGGAGGTGAAGGCCTTCGCCCGCCCTCAATTCAGCCTCAGCCCCGCCCGCCGGGCAAAGGCGATGTTCACCCGGCTCGCCGGCCGCAGCGCCAGCCTCTCTTGCGCCAGCGCCCTTGCCAGTGGCATCTGCTTCGCCCGCAGCGCCGCCTCGGTCAGCGTCCAGTCGATGACATCGCGCTGCGCATGGCTGCCGCCGAACGAATTGCAGATCTGCCGCGCCCGCAGCAGCAGCTCCACTGAAGCGGCAAACTCCCCACGGTCGAACAGCAGCAATCCGTCGATTACCGGCGCGCCCGTATCGCGCATCCAGCGGTTCATCTCCTGATACATTTGCCCCTCATAGGCGATCTTCACGAGGTCCGTCGCATCGCTGCGCCGGCCGGCACCGATATAGGCAAACGCGGCATGCACATCATTGAAAGGATAGCATTTCGCGTCCGCATGCTGCGTCCACACTTCCGCCAGCTCTTCCCACCGGTCGCCGACATCGACGCCCAGGAGGTGCAGCCGCCAGAGCAAAGCCGAGGCATCTACCAGGTTCTGCGCCACAGTGCTTGGCTCGCCGCGCACCTCGTCATCATACAGCGCCAGCGCCGCGTCCGCTTCGCCCAGCTCCAGATGGCAGAGCGCCAGATGCCACCAGTTATGCACCTTCAGGAAATTGTCCGGCTGCGCCCAGTGCGCCTTGCGCTTGCGGATAAAGTCGCGCCCCTCCGCCGCCCGGCCCTGCATCTCCATCACGTGCGCCACCGCATGGTGCGCCCAGCAATCGTCCGCGTCCGCTTCCAGCGCTTTCATACCGGCAGCCTCGGCGCGGGTATAGTCGCCTGCCTCCTCAAGCCCGAAAGCCAGCATTCCCAGCAGCAGCGAGCGTCCAGGCACGCCCTCCCAGGCCGGCAGCGCCCGGGCGATCCGGTCGCGCAGGTTGCGCGCATTCGCGGTCAGGAAATCCACCTGATGCCCGGCCAGCAGGCCGATCAGGTCGGTCGGATAGTTCGCGTTGTGCAGATCCAGCACCCGCGACGCCATCGTCCACTCGGTCGCCGCCGCCAGGCGCAGCGCCTCGAAATGGCTCGCCTCGCGCAGGCCCTTGGGCATCTCCTTCAGGTCTTCCACCATCCGGCGCGCCTGCGCCGTCGCCTGCGGCTCGGTGGAAAGGGCGTAGATCCACGCCTTGGCGATCAGCGCCATCGGGAAATCCGGCGAATCAGCCAGCGCTTCCCGGAACGGCTCGATCGGGTCGCCGCAGAAATGCCCAAACCGGTTGCAGCCGAGGTCAAACAGCTGCGCCGCGCGGGCCGAAGCCCCCACCAGTTCCACACCCTGCCGGTCGCTGATTGTCATCGCCTCGCTCCCGCCCGCCTTGGCCTTGGCCTTGGCCATAGTGCGGTCACCGGCCCCGAGTCGCAAGCAGTCTGGCGGCAAAACGCAAAGGGCCGGACCATGAAAGGCCCGGCCCCAAACTCTACTTTCGCACTCTACTGCCGGGCGCGCCAGGCGCGTCCCAACCCTGTCAGAGTTACTTCGCGAAAGAAGCCATATACGGTTTCGCAGCTTCGCGCCATGCGCTCACGCAAAGCTCGGTCTGCTTGGTCAGCTCGGTCGTGTAGGCCGAGAACATCGACTTGGCGAAGCTCGACTGAAGCTCGAAAGCCTCGCGCGGGTCGCGCACGCCGGCCAGCGCCTGGGTCAGCTCGACGCTCTGCTCCATCGCCTGGGTCATGAAGGTCATGTTGCGGTTGCCCAGCTCGCGCATCACTTCGGTCGAAGCAACCGCGCTGTCGGTCATCGCTTTCACGCCGCCTTCGGCATAATCGGTGAATTTGCTGGCAAACCCGGCCAGCTGGTCCATGCCGGCTTCAAGTTTCTTGGTGGTCGCTTCGGTCACGCGGGCTTCTGCTTTGGCGCGAGCCGTACCCGTGGTCTTGGCCATAGGGAGGATCCTTCTTGTCTGCGGTGTGGTGTGGATAACACAGTTCATTCGCAAATGCAATAAATTTTGTGCGCTGCAACATTAATCATTTGGCAGTCAGCTTGCATTCATTCTGGATGCCTTACCAAACTGTAGTTGGTGGGCTGCGTTAAGCTGTGGTCAACTGGTTTGGCGGAATCTAGGTTCGAACCGGGAAAGCCGGGGTTAGTGTGAGTTCTGGAGGAAGCTGCGATGGCGCTGCTTGACTTTTCCCTGCTGTCGCGCGCTGCGGTCCTCAGCCTTGCTGCGGGTGCCACGGCAACCATCCTGCCGGCGACGGCCCAGGCCGAAAAGTATGCCGCGTTCGTCATGGATGCCGATACCGGCGAAGTCCTGCACAGCCGCAATGGCGACGATGCCCGCTACCCCGCCTCAATCACCAAGGTGATGACGCTCTACCTCCTGTTCGATGCCATCAAGGCCGGCGAGATCGACCTGAACGACAAGATGACGGTGTCACGCAATGCCGCCGCCCAGCCGCCCTCGAACCTGAAACTGAAGGCCGGCACCAAGATCAAGGTCGAAGACGCCATCCTCGCCCTCGTCACCAAATCCGCCAACGATGTCGCCGTCGTCGTCGCTGAACACCTCGCCGGCACCGAAGCCAAGTTCGCCAAGGAAATGACTGCCAAGGCTGTCGACCTCGGCCTCTACAACACCACTTTCAAGAACGCCTCTGGCCTGCCCAACCCGCTGCAGACCTCCACCGCGCGCGACCTCGCCCTCCTCGGCGACGCGCTGCTGGATAATCACGGCGACTATTATCACTACTTTTCGAACCAGCGCTTCACCTGGGGCCGCATGGTCTACAAGAACCACAACGACCTGATCGGCACGGTCCACGGCGTTGATGGTATCAAGACCGGCTATACCCGCGCCTCCGGCTTCAACCTGCTGACCTCGGCCGAACGCGATGGCCACCGCGTCATCGCCGTCATGCTCGGCGGCGCCACGGCCAAGTCGCGCAACGACCATGTCGAGGCCCTCGTCGAAGCCGCGTTTGCCACTTTCGGCGTCCAGACCGATCCGTCCCAGCCGCAGCTGCGCGGCACGATCGAGTTCGCCGCCAATGCCCGCACGCCCGCCAACCCGAACGGCGCCGCCGAGCCGATGCTCAACGGCGTGCCCTTCAGCGCC
>DNFL01000110.1 GCA_003486945.1 Hyphomonas sp.
GACGGCGACGAGTGGGTGCTCAACGGCCAGAAGGTCTGGACCTCCGGCGCCCACTATTCCGATTTCGGCATCCTCCTTGTCCGGACGAACCCGAAGGTTCCGAAGCACAAGGGCCTCACCATGTTCATCGTCAACATGAAACAGCCCGGCGTCGAAGTCCGTCCGATCCACCAAGCTTCCGGCGGCCGCGAGTTCAACGAAGTCTACTTCACCGACGTGCGCATCCCGGACACGGACCGCCTCGGCGAGGTGGGTGCCGGCTGGAAGGTCGCCCTCGTCACCCTGATGAACGAACGCCTCGCTGTCGGCGGCTCGCCCGGTCCCGACTGGGGTGAGATCATGGCCTATGCCCGCGATGCCGGCACGCTCACCGACCAGGCCTTCCGCGAGAAACTCGCCGACTGGTATGTCGCCGCGCAGGGCTACAAACTGACGAAGTTCCGCACCCAGACGGCCCTCTCGCGCGGCCAGACACCGGGCCCGGAAAACTCGATCGGCAAGATCATCACCGCCAACCACCTGCAGGACATCTGCAACTCGGCCATCGAGATGCAGGACCATTACGGCATCATCGCCGAACAGGACCGGATGCCGGCCGATGCCATCTTCCAGCAGAGCTTCATGTGGGCCCCCGGTCTGCGCATCGCCGGCGGCACCGATGAGATTCTCAAGAACATCATCGCCGAACGCGTCCTCGGCCTCCCGCAGGACGTCCGCGTCGACAAGGACCTCGCCTTCGACGAAATGAAATCGGGCTGAGCCTGGAAGGCACACAAACGGAAAGGGCGGCTTGCACATCAGGCCGCCCTTTTTCATGATGTCAGCATGACTCAGCGCGGCTCCGCCCCTTCAGGATCACACCCGCTCGTGTGCCCGGCAGGCACGGTGCTCTTCCGCCCCGACGATGCCTGTTCCGGCTTCGTCGTGCTTCGCAGCGGTTCAATCCGAGTGTCCCTGACCAGCTCCGGCGGCAAGGAGATCGTTCTTTACCGGGTCCGCCCCGGCGAAATCTGCTTGCAAACCTTTACCTGTCTTGCTGAAGGCCGCCTCTATTCTGCCGAAGGCATTGCCGAGACGGCGCTTGAAGGCGAGATCATCCCGCCACCGGAATATGAGCGCCGGCTCGCCGCAGATGCTGACTTCCGTCGGGCTGTATTCACCGCTGTCGCGCACCGTTTCGCGGACTTCGAGCACCTTGTCGAATCGCTTGCCGCAACCAGCATCGAAGCCCGCCTCGCCGGCGCGCTTATCTCGCTGGCCAACGACAAAGGCGAGCTGATCATCACTCATGAGGCACTCGCATCAGAAATCGGCTCGGCCCGCGAAGTGGTCAGCCGTCAACTCGCGCGGTTTGAACGGGCCGGTCTGGTTGTGCTTTCCCGGGGCAGAATCACGGTAAAATCTTCCGGCGCACTGAAATCCAAGGCCGCTCCCCCATAGATTCAGGCAACGGTGACTTTGTCACCGACGCACCGTCATGGCCCGTCTACTCTGCCTTCACCAATCGAAGGAGCATCCCATGTTCAAGACCAATGAAGGCACCATCGACCGCGCCCTGCGCGTCATCGTCGGCCTTGCCCTGATCGCCATCGTCTTCGTCGGCCCGCAGACCCCGTGGGGCTGGATCGGCCTCGTACCGCTCGCCACCGGCCTCATCGGCTGGTGCCCCGCCTACACCCTGCTCGGCATCAACACCTGCCCGATGAAGAAGGGCTGAAGCCTACTCCTCGGCGCGCGTCTCTGCCGCGATGAACGAAGCCAACTCGCTGACGCATGCCCGCCCGGCATCCGTCAGCGCCTTCGCCCTCGCTGCGTTCGTTGCGTCCAGCGCTATAGCCGAAGTCGCAAGGCTCGTCTGTGCCACCACAGCGCGCCGGCGGCCCATCAGCAGCGTCGCGTCCAGCCGGCAGCGCGCCGTCTCGCCAAAAAGCGTGAACTCCGACACTCGCCAGGCCAGCTCGAACTCCGCCGGCCCGGATGCATCCGCAGACATCGCTGCATACCGCCCCTCACCGCCGAGCGAATCGAGCAGGGCTGTCTGCATCATCTGCGTCGCATTGTCCGTCCACTGCACACCGCGCACGATGCGCAGCCCGCCATTGCCATCCTCTGCCGCAATCGCGCGGCCGGAGAAAAGACGCGAAGCTTCCGGTTCACGAATGGTGATCGTCGCCTGCAACCGGTGCATCGGCTGCATCGGCCCGATCCGGTAATAGGCCTCCGGCGCCTCGGCGCGCTCGATCACATTCACGCAGGCCGCAAGGCTCACCAGCCCGGCTGCAATCATCAGCTTCCGGATCATTTGCGTTTCTCCTCATAAGGCACAGGCTCACCTACGATAAAGCCCTGCGGATTGCGCTCGAGCTCGCGCACCGCGCGGTCCAGCCGGTTGATCAGCACGCGAAGGTCCTGGCTCGCCGCCGATGTGTTTTCGAAGGTCACGGTCGCCGGCCCGTCGATCAGCGCGGTGGCCGCGTCCACGGCTTTCGTGCTGGACTCCAGCGTCCCGGTCGCCGCATCCGCCACCTTGCGGAAATCGCCGACCAGGATTTTCAGGTCCTCGCCCGCTTCAGCAAGCCCCGTCTCTGCCGACTTGCTGAGCGCCTGCAGGTCATTCGACGCCGCCTCGAACGCCACCGACGCTGCCGACATATCCTTCAGCGTCGTGCTCGCCTGCGCGCCCAGCCCATCTTCCGCCGCCAGCATGCCCGTGAACGATTTCACATTCTGCAGCGTCGATCCGACCGCCTCGATATTTTCATCCGTCAGCAGAAGGTTCATCCGCTCGATCGTCAGGTTCGCCCGGCCCAGCGCCTCGGCACTCCCGGCAACGATCTGGTCAACAAGCGTGCGCTCCGACCGGATGATCGGCACCGGCCCGCCGGGCCGGCCTTCCAGCAGCGGTCCCTTGCCCGCGCTGATCTGCACATAGGTAATGCCCGTGATGCCGGCCAGCTGGATTGTCGCGGTCGAATCTTCCCGCACCGGCGCCTCACGCGACACCCTGATCCGTACCCGGACCTTCGACTGGTCATTCTTGTCAATGCGAACGGTCGCCACTTCGCCGACCTTGACGCCGATATAGCGCACGCCCGCGCCTTCCTCGAGCGAGACCGGCCCTTCGAACACAATGTCATACACCTTGTAATCCCGCCGGAATTCCGATTGGCCAAGCCAGAGCACGAAGCTCGCCATCGCTGCCGCCGCAAGGATCACGAGAGCGCCGATCAGGGCATAATTTGCGCGCGTTTCCATCTCTGCCTCATGCCTTCTCTTCGTTCACCGGCGCAGCGGCGCGTCCGCGCGGCCCGCCAAAGTATTCCTGAATCCACGGATGGTCGACCTGCCTCAACTCGGCAATCGTGCCCACCGCCAGCACTTTCTTCTCGCCCAGCACCGCAATCCGGTCACACGTCGCCTGCAACGTGTCGACATCATGCGTCACTAGGAACACGGTCAGCCCCAGCGCCCGCTGGAGCGAGCGCACCAGCGCATCAAACCCGGCGGCCGTGATCGGATCGAGCCCCGCCGTCGGCTCGTCGAGGAACAACAGCTCCGGGTCCAGCGCCAGCGCCCGCGCCAACGCCGCCCGCTTGCGCATCCCGCCCGAAAGGTCAGACGGATACTTGTCGCCCGCGCTCGCCTGCAATCCCGCCAGCCGGATCTTCATGTCCGCAAGGTCATGCCTCAGCGCCGGCGAGAGCAGCGTATGCTCCTTCATCGGCACCATCACATTCTCGCGCACCGTCAGGTTCGAGAAGAGCGCCCCATCCTGGAACATGATGCCCCAACGCCGCTCCACAGCCGTGCGGTCTTCCCGCGACAGCGTCTCCAGCGTCTGCCCGAACACTTCGATATGCCCGCTCTCTGGCGGCTTCAACCCGGTGATCGCGCGCAACAACACAGACTTACCGCACCCCGAAGGCCCGATTATGCCGATAATCTCCCCACGGAGGATATCAAGATCGAGATGCTCAAGAACGGGATTCGACCCGAACGCCACCTTGAGATCCCGTATACGGATGATCGGCTCGGCGCTCATATGCCAAGCTCCATGTAGAAGATCGCAAACAGCGCATCCAGCACGATCACCGCAAAGATCGCCTGCACCACAGATGTCGTCGTCGCCTTGCCCAGAGATTGCACGCTCCCGCCCGTCAGCAGCCCCTGCCGGCACGCAATCAGCGCCACCACAAGCCCGAACACCGGCGCCTTCGACATCCCCACCCAGAACTGGTCCAGCGGCACAGAGGCGCGCATCCGCTCCAGGAACACGGTCGGGTTGATGTCGAGCGAGGTCCACCCCACCAACATCCCGCCCGCAATTCCCGCCAGCGTCGCCACAAAAGCCAGGGCCGGTGTCACCACCACCATCGCCATCACGCGCGGCGCCACCAGCACATCCATCGGCTTCAGGCCGAGCGTCTGCATCGCATCGATTTCCTGGCGCATCTTCATCGTCCCGATCTGCGCGGTGAACGAAGAATTCGTTCGCCCTGCCAGCACGATCCCCGTCAGCACCACGCCAAACTCGCGCAGCATCGAAAAGCCGATCAGCTCGACCGTGAAAATCTCGAGATCAAAATCCCGCAGTGTCGTCGCGCCGATATACGCCACCACCATGCCGACAAAGAAAGACAGGAACGCGATGATCGGCACGGCGTTCAGCCCCGCCTCTTCCATCACCGATACGATTGACGTCCAGCGCAGCTTCCACGGCTGCAGCATCAGGCGCACAATCGTCGCCATCGTCTCGCCGAGGAAAGCCAGCGTCGCCGTCGTCTCGCGCAGCACCGCCACAAAGCCGCGCCCCAGCCGCTCCAGCACATCGACTAGCCCGTGCGGCGCCTTCGGCTTTACCTCCTGCGGATCGGAAACCTTGTGCACCTGCGCAATCAGGCTCGCCGCGGAGGCATGCACGCCCTGCAGCGCGCCCTCGCCCAGCCCCGCCTTGCGCATCGCGCGGTCAACCACGAACGCTCCCGCCGTGTCGATCCGCCCCAATCCGGAGACATCAATCCGCGCCCCCACCGGCAGGGTCACCGCCGCAAACGCCGCCTCTACGCCATGCAAAGTCGCCACGGTCCAGTCTCCGGATAACCGGAGCACCGTTCCTTCGCCGCTCTCATCAAGCGCGAATCCGGGGTCGACAGCAGGTTGCATGTTCCGTACTTGGCCTGACAGACTAGCAAAACATGCTTAATCACAGGGCTGACCAGTCCAACTGATTTCGCCCTATAGGGTTAACCGATGAGCAAGCTCCGGCTCGAAACCGCGCAGATTTCCTCGCCGCTGCGCGCCGCCTTCGCCATTTCGCGCGGGTCGAAGACACATGCTGAAACCATCCGTGTCACGCTGACCGGCGGCCCCCATGCCGGCCGCGGCGAGGCCGTGCCCTATGCTCGCTACGGCGAAACGCCTGAAACCGTGCTCGCAGCTATCGCATCCCTCCGCGCCGAAATCGAATCCGGCCTCACCCGTGAGGCTCTTCAGTCCCGCCTGCCCGCCGGCGCCGCCCGCTGCGCGCTCGACTGCGCCTACTGGGACCTCGAAGCCAAACGCACCGGCACTCCGGTCTGGCGCCTCGCCGGCCTTCCCGAACCGAAACCCGTCGACACCGCCGTCACCATCACGCTCGATACCCCCGAAGCGATGGCCACCGCCGCGAAAGCCGCGCCCGGCAAGCTCCTGAAACTCAAGCTCGGCGGCCCGGAAGACATGGAACGTCTGAAAGCCGTCCACACGGCCCGTCCAGACGCCCGCCTCATCGCCGACGCCAACGAAGCCCTCGCCCCTGACGCCTGGCCCGCCCTCGCCAAAGCCGCCGCCAGCCTCGGCGTCGTGCTGATCGAACAGCCCTTTCCCGCCGGAAAAGACAGCCTGCTGATGAAACGCCCCGGCCCCGTCGCCGTCTGCGCGGATGAAAGCGCCCACACGAGCGCCGACATCCAGACGCTGGCCAAATCCTACGACGCCGTGAACGTGAAACTCGACAAGGCCGGCGGCTTTACCGAAGCTCTCGCGATGATACGAACCGCACGCGAAGCCGGCATGGGCGTGATGATCGGCTGCATGGTCGCCGGCTCCCTCTCCATGGCCCCCGCCGCTCTCCTCGCAAGCCTCACCGACGCCGCTGACCTCGACGGCCCCCTCTGGCTCGCCGAAGACATCGCCCACGCCCTCACCTGGACCGGCGCCACTCTGTCCCCCCCAACTCCGGAACTCTGGGGCTGAGGCAAAGTTTGAATCGCCTGTAACGACCAGCAAACCCCGCAGACAAGAAAACGAGCGAATCAAGCTCGTTTCGCTTCCCATACTATCATCCCGGCAAAAGCTGGAAGCCAGAGGCCGCTTAGCGTATCGCCTCAAGTCTGAGTTGCCGGCTATCGCCGAGGCGACTGGAAACAAAGCTGAGAACACAAATAAATCGGTTGAGCGCCCACGCGCCCCAACTCAGCGGCTAGCCTACCGCTGCCTCATACGCCTCAAGCGCCGCGATCCATTCGCGTTCCGCTTTCGCCGCCGCCGCTTCCAGCCTTCCGCGCTCCACAGAGAGTTCCGTGATCTTTCCCGCCGCGAGACCCGTTTTCGCCAGCTCCGCATCGATCGCCTTGATCCGCGCGTTCGCCTTTTCGAAAGCCTTTTCCGCCGTCTCCGCCTGCTTTTTCAGCGGCGCCGCCGCCTCTCGCGCCTGCGAAGATTTGCGGCGCTGCTCGGCCGGATCAGACGAGGCCGCTTTCGAAGCCGAAGCCTTCTCGCGGTCCGAACTCATCACCAGCGCGCGGTAATCCGCCAGATCGCCCGCATAAGGAGCAACCTTGCCGTCCTTCACCAGCCAGAGCTGATCTGCCGTTGCTTCCGCCAGATAGACATCGTGCGTAATCAGCAGAACAGCGCCGGCAAAATCGTTCAGCGCGTAGATCAGTGCCTCGCGGCTGTCGATATCAAGGTGCGAAGTCGGCTCATCGAGGATCAGGATCTGCGGCTTCTGCAAGGCAATCAGCCCAAGGATCAATCGCACTTTTTCGCCGCCCGAAAGTTTCTCTACCTTCGTCTCGACCTTCTCATGGCTGAAGCCAAGCTGCGCCGCAACCGATCGCTGCTTTGCCACCGGCGTATTCTCCGGCAGCGCGCGCATCACATGCTCAAGCACCGTATCGCCCAGCGTCAACTCATCGAGCTGGTCCTGCGAGAAATATCCGATCTCCACCTTCTTCGGCATCTTGCGAACGCCCGCAAGCAGCGGCAGCCGCTCGGCAATCGACTTCACCAGCGTTGTCTTGCCCTGCCCGTTGGTGCCGATGATCGCCACGCGGTCATCGGGGTCGATGCGCAATTTCACGCCTTTCAGAATGACAGCCTGCGGGCCATATCCGAGGTTCGCATCCTCGATCTCCAGCAGCGGCGGCGCGAGTTTCGCGTCCGAGGCGGGGAAGTTGAACGGCATCGTCCGCTCCGAAAGCGGAATAGAAATCTCCTGCATCTTCTCGAGCATCTTGATCCGGCTCTGCGCCTGCCGGGCCTTCGAAGCCTTGGCCCGGAACCGGTCGACGAAGGATTGCAAGTGCGCGCGGTCCTTGTCCTGCTTCGCCTTCTGGCTTTCCAGCTGCGCCAGTTTCGCCGCGCGCAGTCTCAGCCAGTCATCATATCCGCCCGGCGTCACGCTCAGTTTCCGATGTTCCAGCGCCATCGTGTGCGTCACAGACCGGTTCAGCATTTCGCGGTCGTGAGACACGATCAGAACTGTGTTCGGATAGCGCGCGAGATAACCTTCCAGCCAGGCCGCACCTTCAAGGTCGAGATAGTTCGTCGGCTCGTCGAGCAGCAAAAGGTCCGGCTGCGCAAACAGCGCGCCTGCAATCGCCGCGCGCATCCGCCAGCCGCCGGAAAATTCCCGTGTCGCGCGCGAAAGGTCCGCATGCTGAAAACCGAGACCCATCAGGATCTCCGCCGCCCGCGCTTCCGCAGACCAGGCGTCGATGTCCAGGAGGCGTGCATGGATATCCCCGATCCGGTCCGGGTCCGTCGCCGTCTCCGCTTCGGTCATCAGCGCATGGCGCTCCGCATCAGCCTGCAGCACGACCTCGAGGATCGTCTCATCGCCGGGCGCAACTTCCTGCGCCACCCAGCCGAGCCGCGCGCCGTTCTGGAGCCGGATCGCGCTGTCTTTCGCCGGCGAGGCAATCTCTTCCCGGATCAGGCGCAGAAGGGTGGACTTGCCCGTGCCATTGCGCCCGATCAGGCCGACCTTCCAGCCAGCCGAAATCCGCGCCGTCGCGCCTTCGAACAAGGGGCGGGCTTCCACACGATAATCGAGGTTTCTGATCTCCAGCATGGCGCGCCTTTAGCCGCCTTGCCGGGAAAAATCACGCCCTGATTTCAGCCGGCGCCGTCAAGCATGTCCTTGAAACCGCTCGGAGCGTGCTTGCCGATGAAAAGTTGCTCATATGCCCCAATTCCGACCGATCCGGCGCCGTCCGGGCCTTTGTGGGTCGCGCGTACGATTTCCTGGATGTGCAGGTTTTCCGGATGCTGCCAGGGCGTGGTTTTCGTGTCATAGTCTTCCCGGGCCGTCACCAGCTGGTCGCCGTGGTAAACGCCGTGACGGAACTTAGGGTGGCCATAGCCGATGCCTTTCATCAGGAAGGTGCCGAGCGGCTCGAAATCGACCGTATGCGGACGGCCGGACGGGTCTTTCACCGACAGCGTCGCTGTCTCCATCCGCCGCGTGCCCTTGGCATAGCGGATGTCCATGTTCGCTTCGCCGAGATGGATGCCGGCTCCTTGCGGCGCGCCGTCCGGGCTCAGCGAGGCCCGCGTGTTCCAGGCTTCGCCCTTTTCGTCTTCGTTGATGTGATAGAACAGCGACAGGTTCGGGAAGTTCGTCGGCGCCCAAATCCAGTAGAATTGTGGCGGCACCGGCGGGATCGACGGCTGCGGATCCGGCGCCCCGATCGGGCGCACGCCCCAGCTGCGGTCGCGCGTTCCGGTCCAGCTTGCCGGGTCGATCTTGATCTCCTGGCCGTCGATGCGCAGCTTGCCGCTCCAGCGGCCATTCTGGGTCATCCGTGTAAGGTCCATCATCATCCGCGGCCCGATGCGGCGCGTGAAGCGCGGCTCCTCGATCGGGAACGCACGGCCGGTGAACTCCGCATCGAGCGCGATGCCGTCTGTCTCTTCCAGCTTCAGACGGATTTTCTTCAGCGGCTCGATCACGCTGACCGAGAGCCCGCCGACAAACGTATCCATCCGCTCCATGTTCAGCGGGCGCGAGAAAAACACCGAGCTCTGCTTGCCGCCGCGCCAGACGGAGACGGCGCCGTCGATGATGTTGAGGTGCGGGTACACGCCCATCGCGGCGGCAAAGAAGGTCGTGCCATCATTGCTGTAGCCGTTGAAGAAGAAACGGTCATAAAAGTTCCGGTCAGATCCCGAAAAGGCAATCGGCTCCGGCGTCTGGTGGATCGGGTATTCGTCTCCGGCAGTCAGCATGGCGCGTTTCCTTCCTCTGGGTGACCTCTTGGCGGCAGGGTCGTGGCCGCTAGGGTGACGCCGGGGCGAGAGACAATCAAGCCGTTCCGCCGCGAGAGGGAGAGATGACGAAGTTTACCGCCGACGAGGCCAACGCATTTCTCGCGAGCGCCTTTCCGGGCCGCGGCCACCAGAACCGCGTGCTGATCATGGAGCCCGGCCGCGCGGTCATCCGCCTCGAAGCGGACGAGACACACCTTCGCCCCGGAAACTACATCTCCGGCCCGACGCAGATGAGCCTCGCGGACACAGCCGCGTATATGGCGATCATGACGATGACGGGCCTCGAACCGATGACCGTTACCAGCAACCTCAACATCAATTTCCTGCGCCCCTGCATCGGAAACGTGGTGATCGCCGAAGGTGTGATCCTGAAGATCGGTCAGGCGCTTGCGGTAATCGAGGTGGACATCCGCATCGAAGGCGCGGAGAAACCGGCAAGCCATGCCATCGTCACCTACGCCTTGCCGAGGAAAGACTGACTTTCGATGCTGATCCGCCTCGCTGCCCTGTTCGGTTTCCTCTCGGTCGCACTCGGCGCGTTTGGCGCGCATGCGCTCGAAGGAACGCTGACGACTGAAGGACAGGACTGGTGGCACACGGCCACGCTCTATGCCCTGCCCCATGCGGCGGCTGCACTCGCTGCCGGCCTCAGCGGCAGAGGCGGCAACATCGTGCGCGGCGGATGGCTTCTACTCGTCGGTGCACTGATCTTTTCCGCGACGCTCTATGCGATGGCCCTCGGTGCGCCGAGGTGGCTCGGCGCGGTCACGCCCATCGGTGGTATAGGAATGTTGGTAGGCTGGGCGCTGATTGCGCTTGGCGCGGCTAAGAACCCGTAGCGTCTTCGCCGACGTATTTCTCCGCCAGCCGGTCAGCCGTGCGGCGGGCATCGTCAATCATCACGGCAAAATCTTCGACCTGCCGGGCAATCGGCTGGACATCCATGTCAGAGCGCACGGAGACAAGATCGATCGCTTCCTGGAAGCCGCGATGTGCCATCTGCGCGCGCACCAGCGCCCGCTCGAAGCTCATCACGTCGCCGCGGTTGGAAGCGTTCTTGTCGCGGCTGCGCAGCACGGCTTCAGCCTCTGCGGTGACCTTGATCAGCCCTTTGCTTGCCGCCGTGCTGTCGGCTGAAATCCGCGCCAGAACCAGAGCCGGCGCTTTCGTTTTCGCCCCGATTCGCGCGGCGTAGAATCCAACCCCGCCGGACGTGTCCGGGCGCCCGTGAATCAGCGTATCGGCAAGGCCTGCAATACCGCCGGTCTCTTCGACCCAGCCTTCGGCGACAACTTCGTCACAATACGCGTTGGAGGCGAGTCGCAGGTCCGACTGGCTGCGGGTCAGCGATGTCTCCACGGTGGCCTCGCCGGGCACAACCGAAACGGTTGCGCATCCTGCAAGAAACCCTAGGGATACACCTATCATTAAGCTACGCATCAGTACGCCACCCGCCAGCAGCCATGGCCCCAACCAGAATGAACCGTATGGGCGTGGAAAACATAAGTCCAGTCATAGGCTGGAAGCTAGCTGAATAGAAGTGAAGAGCGCATGAACAGACGCCAGACCCGCCGGATTCTCTACCATCGCCACGAGCCCTATGCCTCGGGGCGGCTGCGGGTCTCGCCGGTGCATGAAATTTACTGGGAAGAATCAGGGAATCCGAAAGGAATTCCGGTGGTTGCCCTTCATGGCGGCCCCGGTGGCGGCTCCAGTCCCGAAATGCGCCGCTTCTTCGATCCGGAACGCTACCGCATCTTCCTGTTCGACCAGCGCGGCTGCGGCCGCTCGACGCCGCATTCGGAGCTCGAAGGCAACACGACCTGGGACCTTGTCGAGGACATGGAAGCCTTGCGCAAGCATGCGGGCGTTCAGAGCTGGCTGGTCTTCGGCGGATCATGGGGATCGACCCTCGCGCTCGCCTATGCGGTGACCCATACAAGCCGCGTTCTCGGCCTTGTGCTGCGCGGGATTTTCCTCGTCTCGAAATCGGAGATCCAGTGGTTCTACCAGGAAGGCGCGAGCCGCCTTTTCCCCGATGCGTTCGACCGCTATGTCGCCCCGATTCCCGAAGCCGAGCGCAGCGATCTCGTCACCGCTTTCTACAGGCGCCTGACCAGTCCCGATGCGCAAACGCGTATCGAAGCCGCCCGCGCCTGGGCGCGCTGGGAAGGCCAGACGCTCTCGATCAAGGGTCCGGTCACAACGCCGCCGCGCTTCAACGAGGATGATTTCGTCGACGCCTTCGCACGCATCGAGTGCCATTATTTCGTCAACGAAGGCTTCTTCGAAACCGACAACTGGCTGCTCGAACAGGCGAAGCTGAAGCTGCAATCCACGCCCGGCGTGATGGTGCATGGCCGCTACGATGTCGTCACTCCGCTCTCCACCGCTTGGGCCCTCGCCAAGGCCTGGCCGAAAGCCGAGCTTCACGTCGTGCCCGACGCCGGCCACTCCTCGATGGAACCCGGCATCATCGACCGCCTCGTTCAGGCCACGGACGATTTCGCAGACAAGCTGAGTGTGAAGTCGAAGGTTTAGAACGAGGACTTCTTGGTGGGCCATTTTTGGCCCAATGCGGACATTGAAACTTTGGCGGGCATGAGCGACAACTTCGACCATGACAAACGAATTGCGGCCCATCACTTACACGTATCTTTTCCCGGTGTCCGACGAAGACGGCAGCACTTCGGAGGCGCGTCGCGGTGATCTTTCGGATTTGCTTCGCGACGCGGACTCGTACTTGTTTTCCGGCAATCCGGTTCCGCCGCTCTGGATCATGAATGACTTTCTCGCGACCGGCCTCTCTGATCTCGGCATGGGCGGCGGCGCGAGATGGGAGCCGTTTGCGCTAGACGAGAAGGAATACGCTGATTTCCTTCGCTATCTCGATACGCCGAACGGTCGGCAGAAATTTTATCGTGAAACTGCCGTCAAAATCGCAACGCCTCCTCCGGACGTGAATACGAAGGAGGCTTATTCGGTTTGGAAGATCAGGGACGCGATGGCCGATCCCAAGCACCATTTCAACACCACACGGGTGTGGGCGATGATCGAAGGCGAGATAGTGACCATGACGCTAGGCGAGGCCATGCTTTCACGCCGCGATGTGACCTGGCACTACATCCAGAATTCCGACTGACGCTGTTTCCGAGTTCGGCGAACTCCGGCCTAGCCTCGGCAAGACGGTCGAATGACAGGACTGAGGTGACGCTGCCGGATGCCGAAATTCATCGTCCGAGCCGATCTGGCCCAGTTCGGCCGTTCGCAATTGGATAGAACTTGGCGTAAGCATTTGAGCAACTTCAGTAGGAGGGGCGTCATGAGATGGCTTGCGCTGATGGCCGTTCTGCTGCTTTCGGGCTGCGGTGAGGGTTATGTCGCACCAACGGCTGAACTGCGCGTAGAGTTTGAGTCAGAAAGCGAGTTGAACTCTGGTTCGGTTGCAATTCAGGATGAGCTGAGGCGCTTGGGATTTGAAGTTCGGCCCTCCACCATAAACTGGCTACCTGACGCCCAAAATGCACCGTCGCCAGACACTCGATCACGCGCATCCGACAACATCACCTTTTGGCGCCATACATCGGTGCCCGTCGATTCGGACATGCATGGCGACATGAATTCATTCCCCACTTCAAATGGCTCGACTGCAGAAGGAGCAAAAAGCGCGCAGTTCCCATACGTTCACATCACTCTCAGCGACTTTTGGCCAGGTGGGTTCAGCCCGGAAGGGCTGCGAATCTACAATGAATTTATGGGTTTCCTTCAGGAAAACGATTATCGCGTCACTGTGATAACTCCTGCGCCTCCAACAAACTACGAAGAGAAAGCCCGCGTTGAGAGGGTCAACTTGGTCGCTGCTGTTGGATGGTGGATGGTCGTTTGGTCCATCAGCATGGCGGTTTTGGGCGGGCTGGCGATGTGGCTCCTAAGGGCGAACAAAGCCGGGCAAACGGTACGCCGGATCGCATTTATCTCTGTTGGGGTTTTTCTGGTAACCCCGTTTCCCGTGTCTTCGGCTTTTGTGACGGTCTTTCTCCCGAACGCCCTAGTGTTGATGTTTGGACCCACTTTCTACGCCGACCTTTGGATCGAGGCCGACAATATGATTGTCTATCCTTTGATGGCTTCCACGTGTCTCAGTATCGTAGCGGCAGTTCTTTTTGTTCGGGAACGGCGAACTTCACCCGTTGATCGCTGACTTCGGTGATTTCATCCGGGCTTCAGCTTCTCATACCGCGACGCTTAGTTCGAGAAGTTGCCGGCCATCGCAGATCTTGCCCGTCAACGAGCGCTAGATGACTGCTTCCGGCGATCTCCGGCCCGGCGCTTGTGGGGCGCCCGAATGACAGGACTGAGGCGACCCTGCCGGACGTCGAACCTGATGACCGAAGCCGATTTGACCATTTCCTGCCTATTGGCTTCCCTGGACAAGCAGCTGGCAGCGAGAGTCGCATTCGTAAAGAACGCCGCTCCCGTGGTGTTGCACCGTCGCTGTCAATACAGGAAGTTCGGCCTATGGCGGGAGGTCCGCTCAGTCATGGCGCCTTGTCCACATGCGTGATCTCCAGTTCGACATCGAGTGCGTCATGCAAGTCTTGGCGGAGGTCCTGCTGGCCCTGAATGACCCCGGCGGCATAGGCCTTGAACCTTGGCATGTTGTCGAGAAAGTCGTTCCGGAAGGCCTGTGACTGTGCCATCGCCGGAAAATCGCAGACGCTTTGATCCCGGTCGACCGGTGAGAGCCGGATTATGTCCGGATACTTCCGCGACAGGACCAGCCGGTCCACCTGGATGTCATGGCGGAGTTGACCATACTCGTCGATTGCTTGTGCGAGCCGGACGATCCGCATCCGGAGTTCCTGGTTCGATACGGTCAGGATCCGTCCGGTCGAAATCAGTTCACTGATCGTCGGCGGAAGAGTGATGTCGCCGGCAAATATGTGGGAAGAAATCACGGCGCTGCAGTGTTCGCCAACCGGTTCAAGCGAAGCGGCGTCCTGCGTGCCGAATGCTTCGAAATAGGCTGCGACCTCATCCAGTCTCTGCGCCCGTGCCACGGTTTCGACCCGTTCGCTTTCCTGTTCTGTGACCATGATCGAGACTTCTTCGTGCAGTCGCACGAGATAAGCCCGCTCCAGCTCGCGCTCGATGCGCGCCCCGTTCCAGTTGGCGACCTGCGTCGCGACGAAGACACCGAGCACGACAATGACGAAATCTAGCGCGACCGCGAACCAGTTCTGGGCTTTGACGTGCTCGGTTATGCGGCGCAGCAGCATTCGGTATCCCCCCGGAAATACGTTTCCTTTTGTGCGTAGGCGAGCGCGGGGGGATTGGAAAGAGGCGTCAGATTGCCAGCGTGGGCTTGATCGCGTCGATGGCGGGTTGGCGGTCGAGCATCTTATTGCGCCAGTCGGCGCCGTTGGCGACGGGCTTCAGGCGTTCGACCTGGGCCATAGCGGCGGCGTGGACTTCGCCCAGACCTGCCTGAGGATTCGCGGACTAAGCGCAACGCGTCAATGACCGCTGTCGGCGATTTCTGGCCGTTCGAAAAAACTCCGAAACCGCCACCTACTCCGCCGGCGCCACCCAGTTCGGGCCGAGTAGTGCCTGCAGCGCGCCCGGGAGCTGTACGTGGTACTGGTCCTGGATCTTGTCGAGGAAGCCGAATACGAGGATCAGCGCGACGAAGCCCGGCACGAACCAGCGCATCAGGAAGCGCCAGACATTCATCAGCATGCCTTCGCCGAGTTCGGAGACGAGCATCTCGCGGCTGAGAATCCAGCCGGCAAAGATCGCCGCCAGCAAGCCGCCAAGCGGCAGCAGCAGGCCCTCGGTCATGAAGTCCATGAAGTCGAGATAGTCGAGCGAGAAGACATAGGCCGCGCCGATCATGAACAGCACGAAGCCGATGCCGGCCGCCGCGCCGAACCGCGTGACGCCTTCGCGTTCCTCGAACCACGACACGCCGACTTCCATCAGCGAGATCGAAGAAGTGAACGCCGCAAACAGCGCGAGCGAGAAGAACACGATGGCGAAATATTCGCCGCCCGGAATGGCCTCGAACGCCACCGGCATCGAGACGAAGAACAGGCTTGGCCCACCGGCAGGATCGAGGCCCGCAGCAAACACGATCGGGAAGATCGCGAACCCTGCGATCAGCGCGACGAACGTGTCCGACGCGGCGATGATGCCGGAGGCGCGCGGGATGTTCGTCTCGCGGTCGAGATAGGCGCCATAGGTGATCATCAGGCCGACGCCGACACCGATGGAAAAGAAGGACTGGCCGATGGCGGCGAGGAAGGTCTTGAAGCCCACATCCTCCCATTTCGGCTCAAAGATGAAGGCGAGCGTGCGCGCCGTATCGCCGTTCGCCACCGCGAACCCGACAACGACAATCAGCATGACGAAGAATAGCGGCATTAGGATTACTGCCGCCTTCTCAAGCCCGCCTTTGACACCGCGCCCGACGACGATGACGTTCGCGAGGATGAAGATGCCGAGAAGCATCAGCATGTACCAGCGCGACTGCATCGGCATTTCGCCCTGCCCGATCACGTTCAGGAAGTATTGCCCGGACTCTGCCGCCGTCGTGCCATGCAGGTCGCCCTTCACGGCTTCGATGATATAAGCCATCAGCCAGGACGAGATGACCATGTAGAAGGTTAGGATGAAGAACGCCGTCAGCGAGCCGACCCAGGTGACGATGCCCCAGTTCTGGCTGCGGCTCTCGGCCCGCGCGAGCGACTGGACGCCTTCAATGGCGGACATGCCGGATTTCCGGCCCATCGCGTATTCCGCCATCAGCAGAGGCAGCGCGACGAGCAGGACGCAGAGGATGTAGATGAGGATGAAGGCGCCGCCGCCATTCTCGCCCGCTGTGTAGGGAAAGCGCCAGAAATTGCCGAGACCGACTGCCGAGCCCACCGAGGCCATGATGAACGCGAAGCGCGAGCTCCAGGTTTCCGACTTGCGGCCAATCTCTGCCATGAAATGCGCTCCCCGCAGCAATGTTTGGCGCGACCCTAGTGTCCGGCCGCAAAAAATCAACGCTGCAAGGGCTGTTGCCGGTCAGTATGGCCCGCGGCCGGTCAGCTTCTCGTCCTGGTGGACATAGGCCGAAAGGATGAGGCCGAAACACGCCATCACGGTAATCAGCGCGGTGCCGCCATATGAAATCAGCGGGAATGGCATGCCGAGCACCGGCAAGAGGCCCAGCACCATGCCGGCATTGAAGATGGCGAAGAAGGCGATGATCGACGTGGCGCCAATGGCCGACAGCTTGCCGAACCAGCTCTTGTTGCGTGCACCTACCCGGAAGGCCCAGGCAAACAGGAAGGCAAAGGCAAGCAGGACGCCGACCGTGCCGATGAAGCCGAACTCCTCGGCGATCACCGTCAGGATGAAGTCGGTGTGCTGCTCGGGCACATATTCCTGCTGCGACTGGATGCCTTGCAGATAGCCGCGGCCATTGAAGCCGCCCGCACCGATGGCGATCTTCGCCTGCTCGATCTGATAGCTTTCCCCCAGGCCGTTGGTCGTCTGCCCGGTGATGCCGGCAATCAGCGTGTCGACGCGTTCGCGCTGATAGGGTTCCAGCACGAAGGCATAGATGGCAGGCACTGATGCGATGCCGAGCACAATCACACCGAACACATAGCGCATCGCAATGCCGGTGAAGAAGATGATGATCGCGCCGGCAGAGGCGAGCGCCAGCGCGGTCGAAAGGTTCGGCTGCTTGAACACAAGACCTGCCGGGATCAGCACGATCAGCAGCGCAACGCCGTGCACCCACAGTGCCGGTGGCTGCCCGTTGGTCGGCAACATGCGCTGGTAATAGCTCGCGAGCGCCATGATCACCGCGAGTTTCGCCGGCTCCGATGGCTGCAGGATGATCGGGCCAACCTTCAGCCAGCGCGCGGCGCCGCCGCCCATGACGCCGAAAAAGTCGACCAGCACAAGCAGCACGATGACCACGCCATAAGCCGGCCAGGCGAGACGCTCCCACAAGCCGAGCGGCAGGAGCGCGAGGCCGATCATCAGCCCGAAGCCGATGCTCAGGCGCGTCAGGTGATCCCGCCACAGCCCCGCCTCTTTCGGCGAGGGCGCCTGCGTGACCGGGTCCCAGCTGACCGAAAACAGCATTGCTGTGCCGACAAGGCCCAGCGCGAAGATCATCAGGATCACGCCCCAGGGCAGGCGCGCAATCTTGGCGAACGGGCCAAGGCTGTTGAACTGCAACGAGCCTGCTGTCGCTGTGCGCGTTTCACCGCGCGTATAGCCGGTATAGCCTTCCCGGTTCATGCAGGATCGCTCCCGCCTTGTCCGTCCGTATCCGGAACAGTGGTCGATGCCCGCTTGGCATAGTTGGGCGTGCGCCCGGAATCCATCTTGATGGCGGCGGCAAGGATATCGCGGCCCACCGGCGCGGCGGTGCGGGAGCCGCCCTCCCCGTGCTCGACGATCACCGAGACAGCATAGCGCGGATTGTCCGCCGGGGCGTAGGCGACGAACAGGGCGTGGTCGCGCAGCTCGCGCGCAATCGACTCGCCGAGGCGGATACCCTTGGCGCGCTCTTCCGCCGAGATGCGGCGCACCTGCGCAGTGCCTGTCTTGCCGGCGAGGCGCGGACCGCCCAGGCCGAGATCGCCCGAACGATACCCCGTACCGCCCGGTTCCGAAGTCACCCCGTACATACCGGCCTTCTGGATTTCCATGATTGCCGGATCGAGCGGCTTGTCGAGCATCGGGTCTTCATCCGAGGGCGGACCAAGTCCGATCAGTTTCGGTTTCAGCGGCGCGCCGGTTGCGGCAATCCGTGCGGTCATCAGAGCGAGTTGCAGCGGCGTGGTGCCAAGCTGGCCCTGCCCGATGCCGAAGTTCAGCGTTTCGCCTTCGAACCAAGGCTCGCCGCGCGCTTTCAGTTTCCAGTCCGGATCCGGCACGAGGCCGGAACGCCCGCCCGTCATGCCGAGCACGAATGTCTCGCCGAAGCCGAACTTGTGCGAGACTTCGGCAATCTTGCGCACGCCCGTGCGGCGCGCGATTTCGTAGAAATACACGTCGCACGAATGCTTGATCGCATTGTGCATGTTCATCACGCCGTGTCCGCCGCGCTTCCAGCAGTGCCAGGTGCGGTTGCCGAACCGGTAGGAACCAGGACAGCGCACCGTGTCCGTGGTCTTCACGACACCGGCTTCGAGGGCAGCGGTGGCCACGACCATCTTGAAGGTCGAGCCCGGTGGATAGACGCCGCCATGCGCGCGCGGGTAAAGCGGCGCCATCGGGTTGTCGCGCAGCTCGGCATAGTCCTTGCCGGAAATGCCGTTGACGAACGCATTGGGATCGAACGCCGGTGTCGACACCATTGCGAGTACGTCGCCGGACGCAACATCGACAACAACAGCCGCGCCGCTTTCGCCTTCGAAACGTTCGATCGCCACGCGTTGCAGCTCGGCATCGATGGTGACGTAAAGGTCCTTACCCGGAACAGCGGCCTGTTTCGGATCCTGAGCCAGTTCTTCCATCGGGCGGCCGTGCGCGTTGGTGACGACGCGGCGCCGGCCGGGGCGGCCGCGCAGCCAGTCTTCGGCGAAGCGTTCCATGCCCTGCCGGCCAACGCGCATGTCGGGGTGGCGGAACATCTCGCGATAGGTTTTGAACTCTTCCGGTGAGCGCCCCTCGGTGAGACGCTCGAGATCATCGGCGCTGGCACGCGCGACATAGCCGAGCACGTGCGCAAAATCGCGCCCGCGCGGATAGGAACGGGTCGAACCCATCTGCACATCCACGCCTTCGATATCGACGGCATGCACGCGCAGTCGGGCGAATTCCTCATAGGAAAGTTCCTGCGCCACCGTCACCGGAACAAAGCTCGCATTGCGCATCCGGTTGGCGCGCACTTCGTCGATGATGCGCTTGCGGCGCTCGGGCGGCAGGCTGATATGGCGCGCGATCTGATCGAGCGTCGCGTCAGTGTCCTTCATCCGCTCCGGCACAACGGAGACACGGCCTGCCTGACGCTGCGAGGCGAGCGGACGGCCGAACCGGTCAAGGATCTGTCCGCGCTCCGGCGGTGCCAGGACAAGGCGGACATGGTTTTCCGACGCGAGCTTGTCGTAATAGTCCGCCTCGAGAAGCTGCAGCTGGAACAGGCGCGCGACGAGTGTGGACAAGACCACACCGCCCGCTCCGGCGGCCAGCAGGAGGCGCCGGTCGAATTCGAAATCAAGGTTCCGGTTCTTCGCCATCAGCTGCCTCCCGGAGACTCGCCCGGCCGCCGGCCGAGATCATACATGCGCGCCGCAAAGGCGTAGATCAGCCCCGTGGTGATGAAACTGGCGAGCAGCGGCCAGCTGCGCACGAGATGTTCGCTGGTGATCGAGGCAAAACCCCAGACCAGCAGGAACGCCACAACCAGCAGGACCGCCGGGCCGACCACCGCGACCAGCGTATCGCGCATGCCGTCTGTCTGATCGCCGATGCCGGCGCTCATGCCGTAGATAAGCAGGTTGATCATCGCAAAGCAGCCGAGCGGCGCATTCGAGACGATGTCCTGCATCAGGCCGAAGACCACCAGCAAGATCATCGGGCGCAGCGACAATCCTGCCCTGCCCCACCCGATGGCACCCCAGAGCGCCGCGAAAGGCCAGGCGAGCGGAATGCCGAACAGTGCTTTCGGTGTCATGCCGAGCACGCCGACGATGGCGATGATGGCCGCGCCGAAAATCAGCCGGGGCGTTGGCCCCGCCTGACTCCAGAGCGTCTTGCTGCGCTTCCGGTTGAGAGACGAGGTGGCCATGGCTCAGCCTGTTCCCTGCGGCGCGGCTTGCGCCTCTTCCGCTGGCTCCACCGCCGGCGGCGGAGGCTCCGGCATCGGTTCGGGGATCACCGGCGGCGCGATCATCCGCACATAACCGCTGGAATGTTCGCGCATCGCAAGGCGCACCAGCCACTCATTGCCCGAACGCGTCACCGTGCCGACAACGAGACCGCGCGGAAACGCGCCGCCTTCGCCGGAAGACAGGATGCGTTCGCCCTCGATGAAATCGGAGTCTTCCGGCATGTCCTTCAGGACGCCGCGGTCGCGGTCCTTGCCCTGCATGATGGCGCGCAGTCCGCTGACTTCGCCGAGTACCGGCAACTGGCTCCGGTAGTTTGAAACCAGGAGGATGCGCGAGGACCGGTCGCCCAGCTGCGTTACCCGGCCGACGAGCCCGCCTTCATTGAGCGCCACCGCGCCCGGCTCGACGCCCTGCATCCGGCCGGCATTGGCGAGCACAGTCTGCGCGAACGGACCGTCAACCACTGTGGTCACACGCGCCGTCACACCGCGCTCCGGCGGCTCGCCCATCAGGTTCAGGATGTTCTCGTAGGCTTCCATCCGCTCGGCCATCGAGATGGCCGCGGCCTTGTAGCGCGAGAGATCGCGCACCTCGTTTTCAAGTTCCTTGATGCGGCGTTCGCGGTCGGCCTGGCCACTGATATGCGCCCAGAGGCTGGTATCTGCCGGCGCGCCGATCCGGTCGCTGACCGTGGTGCGAGCGGGCACGAAAAAGCTGGAAATCTGCGGCGCCGTCTGCGCGACGATCAGAGCGAGCGCGCCAAAGATCAGGATGCCCAGCGTAACACGCCGGGCGCCCGATTTCTGACTTGACCGGCCGGAACGTCCCGCCATGTCTCAGGCTCCCTCACCTGTCCCGCTTGCCCGCGAGGCTCAGACTTCCGGGCAGAGGACGCTTTTCATCTTGGAGTAATTTTCCAGAACCTGTCCACAGCCGTTGACCACGCATTTCAGCGGGTCATCAGCGATCATCACCGGCAGCTGCGCCTGGTTACGGATCACGGTATCGAGATTGCGAAGCAGCGCGCCGCCGCCCGTCAGCACGATGCCGCGGTCGACGATATCGGCTGCCAGTTCCGGCGGCATGGCCTCCAGCGCGATCTTCACGGCATCGATGATATCGGTGACCGGTTCCTTCAGCGCTTCGGCGATCATTGCCTCGGTAATTTCGGTTTCCTTCGGAACGCCGTCCAGCGTGCCGCGGCCGCGCACGGTCAGCGCCATGCCGGTGCCGTTCTCGGGCGGCATTGCGGTGCCGATTTCCTTCTTGATCCGCTCGGCCGACATTTCGCCGATCAGGATTTTCTGCTCGCGGCGCAGATAGTTGACGATGGCCTGGTCCATCTTGTCGCCGCCAACGCGCACCGAGCGCGAATAGACGATGCCGCCAAGCGACAGGACCGCAACTTCCGACGTGCCGCCGCCGATATCGACAACCATCGAGCCGGCCGGATCATCAATCGGCAGGCCGGCGCCGATCGCAGCCGCCATCGGCTCCTCGATCAGCTCGACCTGGCGTGCACCGGCCGCAAGGGCCGACTGGTGGATGGCGCGGCGCTCGACGCTGGTGGCGGAGCTGGGCACGCAGATGATGATGAGGGGAGACACGAACGCCCGGCGGTTGTGAACCTTCCGGATGAAGTGCTTGATCATTTCCTCGGCGACTTCGAAGTCCGCGATCACGCCGTCGCGCATGGGGCGGATCGCCTCCATGTTGACGGGTGTCTTGCCGAGCATGTTCTTTGCCTGCTCGCCCACTGCGTAGACGATCTTTCGGCCGCCCTGCGTCATGTAGGCGACCACGGAAGGCTCATCGAGCTGGACGCCCTGGCCTTTCACATAGACGAGGGTGTTTGCGGTGCCGAGGTCGATGGCCATGTCTGTGGACAGAAGGCCGAGGAGACTGCCGATCATGGTCTTTACGAGCTCTTTCTATACGGTCCGGATCGTTCCCGTCCGACGCGCACGTTTTTGTGATCACAGCCCCATACAACATGTGCCGTTAACGCTCATTTAAAGCAAGAAGCTGGCCGCAGTTTTGTGGAACGAACCGTTCCTTATTGCTGAATCTGGCGGTTTTGCTGGCATCGCGTCAGAAAGCACCCGCAGCGACGCGCATCTGTCGGAACGGTTCGTTCCGCAAAAGTTAACAAACCCCTCTGCCGCGTTAACAATCTCTGTCCCCGTCCGGCCCCGAATTTTGGTGCCTGAGCCGTTTGGTGACTGCCAGATGAACGGATCGTTCGGATTTGATTGAGACGCGTCAGGGCAGTGTTTACCTGCAACGCCGGAGAAGACGGCCCCTCGCCGCTCCACCTGAAACCGGCTTTCGGCCCGCCACCCCTCCCCCCTCGGGCGGGCCCCCGTCTCCCGGCGTTGCAATCTTCTCTGACGTATGGCTCAGGCTGGCTGCACGAAGGTGGCGATCACCTTCTTGCGGCCGGTCTTGTCGAAATCGACGGTCAGCTTGTTGCCCTCGGTGAAAGCGACGCGGCCATAGCCAAACTTGTCATGGAAGATGCGCGCGCCGACAGGGAAACTGTCTGGGCCGGATGCGGTTGCCGTCAGCCCGCCCGGGTCCTTCGGCGGGGCGCCGGAAGGCTTCGCGGCATTCTCCTTGAGGCGCCGCCAGCCGGGGCTCTGATAGTCGGACCGGTCGCCAAGGTCTTCCACCGTGCCGACGAAGGCGTTTTCGGCGCCGGGCATGCCGGAATAGCCGGTCTCGGAGACCGCATCGACATGTTCATGCGGCAGTTCGTCCACGAACCGGCTCGGCAGTACGGCCTGCCAGCGACCATAGATCTGGCGGTTGGCGACGAAGGAAATGTAGGCCCGCTCCCGCGCCCGCGTGATGCCGACATAGGCAAGGCGGCGTTCTTCCTCGAGCCCCTTGAGACCGTTCTCGTCCAGCGACCGCTTGGAGGGGAACACTTCCTCCTCCCACCCGGGAAGGAACACAACCGGCCATTCGAGGCCCTTGGCGGCGTGCAGCGTCAGAATCTGCACCTGGTCCTCGCCTGCCCCGCCAGCTGCGACGTCCATGACGAGCTCGACGTGTTCAAGGAAACCCGCGAGCGTGTCGAACTCGCCCATCGCGCGCACGAGTTCCTTGAGGTTATCGAGCCGGCCCTGCGCCTGCGGGCTGCGATCCTTCTGCAGCATGTCGGTATACCCGGACTCTTCGAGGATCGCTTCGGCAAGCTCCGTGTGCGGCATGCCGCCTTCGAGCTTCGCGCGCCACATGTTGATCTGGTCGATGAAGATGGTGAGGCCGCGCTTGGCAGGGCCTTTCACTTCGTCCGTCTGCAGAACCATTGGCGCGAGCGCGAACAGGCTGCGCCCATCCTGCCGCGCGAAGGCCTGCAGCTTCGCCAGCGTGGAATCGCCGACACCGCGTTTCGGTTCGTTCACCACGCGCTCGAAGGCAAGATCATCATCCGGCGAGCGCACGAGGCGGAGATAGGCCATCGCATCGCGGATTTCGGCGCGCTCGAAGAAGCGCGGGCCGCCGATGACGCGGTAAGGGATACCGAGAAGGATGAAACGTTCCTCGAAGGCGCGCATCTGCCATGAGGCGCGCACGAGAACGGCGCAATGATCATGCCGACCGCCAGCGCGCACCCAGCTTTCGATATCGTCGGCAATCAGACGGCTTTCCGCTTCGCCGTCCCACAGGCCGCGCACCTTGACCTTGAACGCGTCCGGATCATCCGCAGACGCACTATCGGCGCCGACATAGAGCGTCTTGCCGAGACGGCCCTTGTTGTGCGCGATGACACCGGATGCAGCCGCGAGGATATGCTGCGTAGAGCGGTAATTGCGCTCCAGCCGCACAACTTTCGCACCCGGAAAATCCTTTTCGAAGCGCAGGATATTGTCGACCTCTGCCCCGCGCCAGCCATAAATAGACTGGTCGTCATCGCCGACGCAGCAGATATTCTTCGAGCCCTGCGCGAGCAGGCGCAGCCAGAGATACTGCGCAACGTTCGTGTCCTGATATTCGTCGACGAGGATATACCGGAACTTCGCATGGAACTCTTTCAGGAGGTCCGGGTTCTGCTGGAAGATCGTGATGTTGTGGATCAGCAGGTCGCCGAAATCGCAGGCGTTCAGTACCTTCAGACGCGCCTGATAAATCTCGTAACACTGGATGCCCTTGCCATTTCCGAACAGCTGCGCCTCTTCCGGCGGCACCTTATCCGGCGTCAGGGCGCGGTTCTTCCAGCCATCGATGAGGCCTGCCAGATAGCGCGGCGCCCAGCGTTTCGGATCAAGGTTCTCCGCCTGCACGATCTGTTTGCACAGGCGCACCTGATCGTCCGTATCCAGAATGGTGAAGCTGGACTTGAGCCCGACAAGCTCGGCATGCCTGCGCAGGATCTGCGCCGAGATCGAGTGGAACGTGCCCAGCCAGCGCAGCCCTTCCCCGGCCTCGCCTAGAATGTGCAGCGCCCGCTCGCGCATCTCGCGCGCGGCCTTGTTGGTGAAGGTCACCGTCAGCGTCTGCGACGGGAAAGCCAGGCGCGTCGCAATGATGTGCGCAAGACGCGAAGTGAGCACGCGCGTCTTGCCGGTGCCTGCGCCGGCCAGCACGAGAAGCGGGCCTTCCGTGTGCAGCACGGCCTCGCGCTGCTCCGGGTTCAGGCCTTTCAGGTAAGCCGCACTCTCTGCCGGCGGCGCAGCGCGCGCAGCGGCCATCTGGCTGATGGGCAGTCGATTCGGATTGGAACTCATCAGGAACGTATAGCAGCCCGCCGGCGCCCTGACACCCGCGCGCTGCGGCTGAATTTGCGGAGGTTTATCCCTCGACTACTTCCGGAACGCGATGGTCACCTGCCCGATTTCGATGCCGTAGCGGGTGACATAGGCTCGGTTGATGAGGATGTTGTCATCCATCAGGAACATCCAGTCATTGAAGCCGACATTCCAGACGCTGCTGCCGACCTTCAGATCGACCTTGTACTTCCAGTTGAACGCATTCCCCGAAACCTGCCCTTCGGCATAGCCCGGCACATCGCCCGCCGTGCCGCGATAGCGGCCATTGCCGAGGATATCGATCTCCCAGACGCGTGTGTCGCGCTCGCCGTCATCGTAGATGAACTTCTCGGTCAGCGTCAGGCGGTTGCCCTCCACCTCGCCCACAATGTCTACCCGGAACTGGCGGCGCACCTTGCCGAACCGATCTTCGAACAGTCCGTAGGCGGTGGTCTTGCCTTCGAAATACTCCTCCAGAACCAGCTGGCGCGGTGCCTCCGAAAAGGCCTCCAGCCGGGTGGTGGAAGAAGACGCGCAGGCGGTGGTCGTCGCCGCCGTCGTGGCAGCGGCGCCCGCCATCAGGAGGGGGGCGAGGCGTCTGGCGAAGGGCATGGCGGGGCTCCGGTCTGGGTCGTCATATGCATCTGATACGCAGGAGGGGCGCCAGCGGATGAGTCGCGCGCCTGCGAGACTTGACGCAGGCCCCGATTGCAGGCGCACTCGGGGCATGGCCGAGACACCAGACGAGGAAGCACAGGAATTCCGCCATGGCGGCCTCATCCGGGCGGGCCTTGTGATCGTCATCCTCATGTTTGCCGTGCTGGCGATCATGTTTGCAGCCTTTGCTGCAGCCCTCTGCTCAGGCGGCTTCTGGGGCACCAGCCTCGGCTTCATTGGCGCGACCGCGCTGACCCTGCTGCTCGCTCGAGTCATGGTGCGGGAATTCTTCTTTCGCCAACGCTGGCGGGTGCGCCTGGATGCGGAGGCGGCCTGGCTGGACCTGCCCGCCTCGCGCCTCTTGTTCGGGAATGAGCCCGCCCTCTCCGGGCCGCTCCCCTATTCCGAAATCGACGCTCTGGAATGGCGCGAGGAAGCTGTGCGAAGTTTCGGCATGGCAGCGGTCAACCGCGTCTATGCCGTGCGCCTGAAATCCGGCGGCGCCATCCTGCTCGGCGAAGA
>DNFL01000239.1:0-4404 GCA_003486945.1 Hyphomonas sp.
TACTTCGCGCCGTTCAAGCCCGCCCGCACCGGAAAAAAATAAACCGGCGGACTGTCATCGGCCGGCTCCGCGCCGATCCCGCCGCCCCTCACTCCGCGTCGTAAATCTGCACCCGCGCCCAGAGCGGCTTGCCCGTGTTGACGAAAGCCACGTGCAGCGGATGCACCTGGTAGGCATTGTGGGCGTCGAGGTTCTCGAACACGCAGGTGATGCCGTAGTCGAAGGTCTTGTCCACCACCGGCCGGTCGGCCACGGCCGCGGGCCGGCCGAGGTGAAACTCCTGCACGCTCGGCACGTCCTTCAGCGCCTTGAGCGCCGCGAGGAATTCCGCGCGCTGCGCGGCGGTGAGTTCGGGTTTCAGCCAGAAATAAACGGAGTGGATGAGCATGGGGACCTGATGCTCGGTCTGCCCCGCCGCCGGCGCAAGCCTGCTTGACTGGGTCCGCTCAACGGCTGCGGGCGAGCTCCTCCGGCGTGGCGATTTCGTAGGTGATCTTGCCCTCGGCGATCTCGCGCAGCGCGGTGTCCTCGGGAGACAGTTTTTCGAGCGACTCCACCAGCGGCCGGCTGCCCCGGCGCAGTTGCTTCACGCGCCGCGAAACGACGTTGATCAGGATGTTGGGGTCGTCGATGACTTTGCGGGCGCTGGCGATGTAGTCGTCTCTCATGGTTGCTTTGGCTTGGCGGAAGGGCGGTGCAGAAAATTTTTGTGCCGTGGCCGATGTTCTCGGCTGGTCCGGGCAGTTTAAAAACGCCGCCGCGCCAACGCGATGCCTAACTCGCCCTAAGATCAACCGCACCGGCAAGCCACTCGCCCGCCAACCGGTTGAAGCGATTATAGATAGAACTTCGCGGCTGAGATCGCACCGCTTGAAGCCATTAAGTTCCAAGGGCGGACCTACGTTGCAAACTGGCTGCCCGTCGGCCTGACGAGAATCGAACCTGATGAATTCCTCAGAGGGGCATTCATCAGGAATACCGGTTCAGGTCAAAAGCATCCGCCCGGTAGCCTATTCCAGATGCAATCAGGCGCCTGGATTCATCAGTTTCATCTGGTATTGGGCTATTCATCAGAGGCTGGACGCGAAGCGTGAGTCAAAGCAGCCCGCTCGTATGGTCCGGCTGCATCTACCCTTCCTCCTTCAAATCATGCGGGCACATCGGGTTGCATCCGAGTGTTGGCTTTCAGCTCCGCGTGAAGGGTCCGCAGCAGCAGCCCCGGCTCGCAGGGTTTCACCAGAACTTCCCGTACGCCCATGGTCGCCAATTCGTCGCGCCGCTTGATTTCATCCATGCCACTCATGCCCACAATTGGCAGCCGATCGGCCACGAGTCGGATGGTCCGGATCATGTCCACGCCATCCATCACTGGCATCATCATGTCGGTGACGACCGCGCGCACATCGTCGCGCCGCGCCAGAAATTCGCGCACGCCCTCCTCACCGTTCGTCGCGGCAAGAACCCGGTAACCGTTTTCTTCCAGCACGAGGCGAGTTGCCTCACGGAGTCCTGGCTCGTCATCGACGAGCAACAGCAGTTCGCCATTGCCCCGCGGCACATCGGTTGTACCCGCCGCGACCGTCGTCTCAGGCGCCTCCGCTGCCGGCAGGTAAACCTTGAAGACACTGCCCTTGCCCGGTTCGCTGTAAACCGTCACGAAACCCCCATGATTCTTCGCGATGGCCAGCACCGTGGACAGGCCCAGCCCGGTGCCCTTGCCCTCCGGCTTCGTCGTGAAGAAAGGATCGAAAATACGTTCGATGATCGCCTTGGGGATGCCCTCTCCCGTGTCTGCAACCGTCAACACAACATAGGGTCCCGGTTTGGCCTGCGGGTTCAGTTTGGCTTGGGCCTCCGAGAGGCGGACATTTTCCGCCGACAGCGAAAGTTTGCCTCCGTTCGGCATCGCATCCCGGGCGTTCACGCAGAGGTTCATCAGCACCTGGTGTAACTGCGTCGGGTCGGCCTTCACCGTCCATAACTCGGCTGGCACCCTCCGTTCCAGTTCCAGATTCCGCGGAAAGGTCTCCTGCGCCAGATGCACCATGTCGTTGATCAGATGGCGGAGCTGCACCGAGCTACGCGCGGCCTCGGTGCCCCGGCTGAACGTGAGCAGTTGCCGGATGATGCCGGCACCCCGCTGCGCTCCGTTTTCAATGATGCTCAGGATCGCTTGTTCCCGCTCGCTCGTGAGCTTGTTTTTCAGCAAGCCCGCACCCATGAGCATCGGCGCCAGGATATTGTTCAGATCGTGCGCTACGCCGCTCGCCAGCGTGCCGATTGCTTCCATGCGCTGCGCCCGCAGGAACTGCTGTTCCAGCTTCTTGCGTTCGGTGATGTCCACCGCCGTGGCCACGAGTTGGCTGACTCTTCCGCCCTCTTCCCGTAGCGGACTCAGGGCAAAGTCCACAATCATTTCCCGGCCGCCGGCCACCCGGATCGCGACGTCATACCGGATAAACTCCCCCCGGACGGCCCGCGCCAGAGCGTCCTTGAGCTGCACCTGCACGTCTGGCGAATGCGACCACCAATACGCCTCCGGGAAATACGTCCCGATGACTTCCTCGCGCTTTACGCCGCCGGCTTCAAGGGCCGCGCGATTCACCTCCAACAAAATGCCATCCAACGAGAGCAGGCCGACAAACGCGAACAGACCGTCCAGGATGTCGCGCAATTGTTGCGCATTCCGCCGTTGCGCCTCTTCCGCCCTCTTTCGCTCCGTGATGTCGCGAGCCGCGGCAATCGCCATCTGTCCGACCTCGGCCGGAAACGACCGCACGCTAAGTTCCACTGGGATAAGCCGGCCGCCCTTGGATAGGAGCGTGCGCTCGAAGACCAGCCGCTTCTCGCGACCCAGGCGGTCGGACAAGGCCGAGATGGTCGGCTCCGCCGCCTCCGCCGCCTCGAGTTCATGCACCGGCCGGCCGAGCAATTCCTCGTGAGAGTAGCCCAGCAGCTCGGCGGCCGCTTCGTTTGCGTCCACCACTCGGTCGGGCCGACCCTGCCCGTCCAACGAAATGAGGAACATGGCGTCGTTGGCGGCGTTGAAGACCTGCCTGCTGCGCAGTTCGCTGGCGCGCAGCGCCACCGCCTGTTTTTCCAGCTGTAGGCTGCGATCCTCCAGCTTGTCCACCAGACCCTGGCTGTATTGGTGCATCGCGCCCAGTTCGCCCAGTGCACCCGTGACGGTTGGCGCGATCCGATGCCGATCACCCAGCAACTCCCGCAGCGTGCGAATCAGCTCCGAGCCGGTCGCCGGCTTGCGAAGGAATCGGTCAGCCCCGAGGGCGAGTGACAACTGCTCGTCCTTCGCCGATGTGTAGGTGGCGGTGTAGACGATGATCGGAAGCGATCGCAAACGCGGATGGTGTCGGATTTCGTGGCAAAGCCGGTAGCCGTCCATCCGGGGCATCAGGATATCGGTGATGACCGCGTCGAACGGCGCCTCGATCAGGGCCTGCAGCGCCACGATCCCGTCAGAGGCCTCCGCCACCTCGAATCCGTGCTCCTCCAGCACCCCGCGCACAATCGCACGGTTGTCGTTCTGATCTTCGGCTAGCAGGATGCGGTGGGGCATGGAATCCGGGCAAATGCCAACCTGCGACCTCCGCAAATTGAAAGCGAGCGCTGAATCCCGGCCTAGCATCCGTTAGCTAGCGTGACGGAAGTCGACGAGGGCCGAATCGGAAGTCGGGCATGGATGGAATCGGCATCTCACCACGCAAGAGCCTTAGCTGGCGTCAGATGGAATTTGGGTGGGGTTGCCCCAAATTGGCGAACTTAGGTTGGGGAAGTTCACTATCTAGACCGAACTAACAGCCTGTCACGTGAGCTAATAGTTTTGACCTGGCTTTGGCGTGGTAGGCGGCCTTTGAGAGAAATTCGCCCCGCGCAACGCGGCAGAATCGAACTCCGGAAAACTCAGGTCAACAGACCGCCATTCACTTTCGCTGATGCTCCAATCACTTAGCGCGTGTTTTGACCTGACGGGGGGAAAGTTCGATATTCCCCGAAGTGGCTGCCCGGCATGGATTCGAACCATGACTAGGCGAGTCAAAGTCGCCTGTGCTACCATTACACCACCAGGCAAGGAAAGTGCGGAGGGAGCACGTTGCGGCCCCTGCCGGCCCGGTCAAGGCCGGAAAACTTCCAGGCTTTTACCGTCAATCCCCCTGCCGCAAGGCACCCGCCCACATCCCGGCGGGGCGGACCATACGATTTGTAAAATCGCCGCGCCGTCGCGGTGCACGCGATTTGCCGTTGACCCGCCAAGCGCACGGACATCCTCCTACCCCGCCCCATGAAAATTGCGCGCATCGAAACCCGGGTCTGCCATGCGCGGATGCGGAACTGGATTTTCGTCAAGGTCATCACCGACCAGCCCGGCCTCATCGGCTGGGGCGA
>DNFL01000239.1:4742-5089 GCA_003486945.1 Hyphomonas sp.
GACGTCGTGCGCGGCACCGCGATGGCCGGCATCGACCTCGCGCTGTGGGACATCCTCGGCAAGACGCTCGGCGTACCGTGCCACCAGCTTTGGGGCGGCCGCGTGCGCGACTACGTGCGGCTCTACTGCCACCTCGGCGGCGGCCGGATGGAGGATTTCTACGAGACGCCGGTCAACGAGGCGAAACGCTTCGGTGAGCTCGCGCAAAAGGCGGTCGCCGACGGTTTCACCGCCTTCAAGTCCATGCCCGTGCCCGAGCAGATGATGATCGAGGGGCTGCGACCGGTGAAATTCGCCGAGTCCTGCGTCGCCGCCATGCGCGAGGCGGTGGGCGACAGCATCGACAT
>DNFL01000168.1 GCA_003486945.1 Hyphomonas sp.
GTCTCGCGGCTCTGCCGCGTCGTTAGCCCGGAGAACCGTTATGCCTGTAGAGGTTATCGCCCCGTCTAGTTCGACCGTCACAGTTGCGATATTGCGAAGATAAGTCCGAACAGTGGAGAACAAAACGTCTCCTTCTTTAATCAGGCGCCGAGCCCTGCTAGGCGCTTCGTCTCCGCGATAGCTTTTTTTGCCGACAATCTTAAGCGCCAAGTTGTCGATGCAGCCGATGTCGATGTAGTCGAATACTTTCTCAGGTTCAGCTTCCGGCCTTACTGAAGTTATCGGATGCGTAATCGCACCCAAAGTCGTTTCAATCCACCCCTCCGGCAACTCACTCATACTCCCACCTCCCCGACTCCGGCGCGGGCCTGTTGCCAGTCATGATAGGTTTGCTTGCTGTCCTTCACCTTCCATTCGGTGCGGCCATTTGAATTGCGATCAAGAATGACGGCCGCCGCAGCAGAGGGACTGGAAAACGCATAGGCGCGGGCGAAGCGCAGCTTGCCGTTCGGGGCGTTGACCAACACTCCATCTTCTACAAGTTTTTGTTTCAGCCCGCCGTAACTCTGTTGAACATAGCCCGTGCCGGTCAGCGCTTCGGAGCCTTCCAGCACGACGAACTCTCCCTCCTCTTCCACCGCCTCGGCCTGCACGCCGGATTTGTGGCGGATTTCAAAGCGCACTTCGCCGCGTGTGCGCAGGTCAACGGGCACCGCTGTATCGCTGACCGCGCGCGGCTGGGGCTTCAGCATGTCGAGCCCGATGACGGGCAGGATGATTTTCAGATTGGCGAGGAATTGCTCCATGTTCGCCACGTCCGCTTCCGGCAGGCGGCGGCGCGATGTGTCCGGGCTTGTGCCATTGTCGAGCGTAACGCGCCCCGCTGCGCCCGTCATCTCGATCAGACGCGCTTCGAGATATTCAGCATGACCTTTGGAGAGGTCGTCATCGCTGGTCGTGATGGTGATGGCGGTTTCCCAGAAGTCGCGCTTGAGAGCGCTTTGCTTGATGCGCTCGGCGACCGAGTTGCCGGAGCCGATATAAGCCCGCGTCACGCCCGCCTTTTCCGGGTCCGGACCGGAGAGGATGTAGATGCCTGTACGGTCCACCTCCTCCCGCGCGGTGAGAGCGCCGAAGGTTGAGTCGCCGCTGACAAAGATGAGCCCCGTCCAGCCATGAATGGTCGCCTTGCGCAGCCCCGAAGGTTTTCCGTCAACGAGAAAGAGCTGGATGGTGCGCCCGAATGTATCCCCGCTCACTCCGCCGCGACGGGCGCTGCCTCGTCCTCCTCTTCGCTCGCCAGTTCGGCAGTGAGCGTTTCAATAGAGGCCATGGCTATTTGCAGCTCGGCCATGATCTCGGCGGCGATGTCTTCGGGCTCGCCGATATCGCGAGACTCGCTGTCATCGCGCAGCCAGGAGATGTCGAGATTGTCGCCCCGCGAGGTGATTTCCTCGCGGGAAAAGCAGCGAAAACGGCCCTCTTCGCCTTCATCCTCGCGCCTCTTTGCCCGGTAGGCGTCCATGAACGGCTGGAGGTGCGCAAGCGTCAGCGGCGCGGTCTTTCCGAACGAAGGCCTGTTGGCGCGCAGATCATAGATCCAAACGGCTTTAGTCGTGCCGGTTGCGCCTTCCTTCTTGGCCTTGGTCATGAAGATGACGTTGGTTTTTACGCCCTGGGCATAGAAGATGCCGGTGGGTAGGCGCAGTATGGTATGTAGGTCTGCCTCATCCATGATCTTCTGGCGCAGCTGCTTACCTTTGCCGTCTTCGAAAAGGACATTGTCCGGCACGACAATCGCCGCCCGCCCGCCAGGCTTCAGCGCGCGCAGACAATGCTCGACAAAGGGAAGCTGGTAGGAGCTGACCGAATGAGTGATGGTCAGGTCGTCACGGCTCGGGCGCCCGCCGGCGGGCCCAAAGGGAGGATTGGTCAAGATCAAGTCCGCCGGCTTCATCGCGGCACCGGCGGGTGAGAGCGTGTCGGCGAGGCTGATATGGCTGGTCTGGACGCCATGCAGGTGCAAGTTCATCAGCAGCAAGCGGTAGGTGTCGAGCACGTTCTCGATTCCATGATAAGCGTCGCGGGTCTGAAAGGTCTGCGCGCGCTCAATCAGGTCAAAGTAGTTATCCGTCTTTGTACGGATATGTGTATCTGCGGCGATTATGAATCCACCAGTGCCTATCGCAGGGTCCTGAATGACTTCGCCAGGTTGCGGATCCATGAGTTCAACGATGGCGTTGATCAGCACACGTGGCGTAAAATATTGGCCTGCGCCCTTCTTGGTCTCCTCAGCCATTTTCTGGAGAAGGCCCTCATAGAGATCGCCGAAGCTGTCGCGTTCAGAGGAGTACCAATCGAGTTCGTCGATCGTCTTGATAAGCGTGTCGAGATTGACCGGGGTGCGGATGAAGGTGGAGGCGTTCGCGAAAATTGCGATCACCTGCCGGTGAACGCCAGGCGTCTTGTCGGTGCCTAGCTTGACCAGCATGTCGCGGTAGTGGTCGAGCAGGTCCGTGCCTTCCCGGTTGCGCAGGCTATCCCAGTTATAGGCCTCGGGCACATATCCTTTCTCATGCCCCTGCTCTTTCAGCATCTTGAGGAAGAGGAGATAGGTCAACTCGGTGACATACTGGAAATAGGTCACGCCATCCTTGCGCAGGATAGCGGCACGCCGCCAGAGCTTGTTCACGAGATCGGACGAGGGGTTCATGCTTGGGTCTTTTCTTGTTTATCGGTTTAGCCGGACTGGCGCGACCAGACGGCTTCATTAATGTCGGCGAGCACATTGGCAAGCTGGCCATCAAAAGTCTGGTTGCCACGATTCCATCCGCCAAACTGCTGAAAAGCGGGCGCATTCAGTGTTTCCTGATCAGCCACCGGGTATTCCTTTAGGGCTCGCCCGATACGGCGCAGCCATTGCTTTTGGTCGTTGGTAAAATTGCGCGCCTCGATGAGCTGACGGATCGCATTGTCCACGCGCGTCGCATAGGGCACGAGCGGATCGCCCAAGGCGGCTTGCCGCACAAATCCGATAATATGGGCGGCAATGTCGGCATTGCGTACCCGGCCATACGCACGGCGAAGATGGGTTTCGGAATAGCCTTGTTCGTCGAGGCTGAGGGCAAGCTCTTTCAGGCTTTGCCGGGTCAACTCACGCGGGCGCTGCGTCGCCGCGACCATTCCTGCTGCGGCATTCATGTTTTCTCGGATGTAGCGCTCGAACGCCTCGATGTAATCTTCCGGGGTGAGGCCGTCCTTGAAGATATCCTCGATGGCAATGAGTTCGTCGTCGCCTTCATAGATTGGCATACCGGGTCGCCTGCCTTTGGCGGGCGGTTCATCCAGCGTGGTCACAAGGCGCGGATGGTTGGCCAGGAAATCGCGGCAGGCGTCCGGCGCCATGGCTTGTAGCATATCGGCCAGGTCTTCTGCGCTCTCGCCGACGATTGCTTCGATGATCTCGGCTTGCGCATTCGTCAGGCGCGGCAGACGGCGGCGGAGCTTCGCGACAATCTGCTCCTGCACGATCCGACGGCTTTCCTCTCCGGGCGCGTTGGCAAGGTCACTGGTGAGCTGAGCGAAAGACAAATTCGGATTGGTGACAACGGGACGCATGTCCGTCATCGATTGCAGATTGTCGTAAAGGTCGACAGCATCGAAGATACGGAATTCTGTCTTGCCGATATCCGGGCAAAGCCGCGTCGCGCGTCCGATCATCTGGTCATAGAGAATGCGGCTGTTAACTCGCCGCACGAACACAAGATTGCAGATCTTCGGAATATCAACCCCAGTCGTTAGCATGTCGACAGTCACGACATATTGCGGGCGGGCATCGCTTCGAAACCGCCGGATCTGGTCTAGCGGACGATCGGTCTGACCGGTGATCTTCATCACCGTATCATCAGGCAGATCGCCATATTCGGCTTGCAGCGCGGCTTTGAGTTCAGTCACGAGCGTGTCGGCATGCTCGTCGCGGACGGCAAAGATCAGGGTCTTTCCAGGCCGGTCTGGCGGGATTTCCTGTGCGATGGTCTCAGCGACGACGCGGTTGAATTCGGGCGTGTAGACCCGTTTGTTGAATTCCTGAACCTCAAAACCAGTATCGTCAGGCAGGGTCGCCGTATCAATCTCACCCGTCTCAGGATCAACGATTGAAACTTCCTCGCCGCCCTTGAACTCGATGCCCGCCTGATTGAGGGCGGTGACGATACGCTTGGGAGGCAAATGATCTATGAGATGGCCGTCGATAACGGCCTGACGGTAGGAATAGCGATAAACTGGCGGGCCGAAGATTTCGGTAGTCTGGAGCGCAGGCGTCGCGGTCAGTCCGACCTTCACGGCATCGAAATAGTCGAGCACGCGGCGGTACTTGGAGAGGTAGTCTTCTGTCGAGCGAAACTCGATATCCTCGTCTCGCAGCTCTGCATCGAGCGCATATCCCCTGTGAGCTTCGTCCACAATGATCAGGTCATACGTGCCTGGCGTTGGCCGATCCTCTCCGCCGAGCATCACGCGCTTCACCATAGCCTGGATTGTCGCCACGTGGACGCGGGTTTCCTTGCCGATGTCCTTGTCGGCTGGCCCTGCCACACCGTACGTCTGCGTAAATTTCAGAAGGTTTTCGAGTTCAGTATTCTCAAGGCTGTCGAGCGTTTGGTCAGCCAACGCATTGCGATCAACAAGGAAGAGAATTCGGCGGAAACGCTTTCGCTTAAGTGCACGGTACATGAGTGCGATGGCCATGCGGGTCTTGCCTGTGCCCGTCGCCATGCTGATGAGAGCCGTTTCTGCACCTGACTCAATGGCTCGCTCAATTGCCGTTATGGCATCCTGTTGATAGGTGCGCAGATTGGCATAATCGAAAGCCTCTTCTGCTAGCTGTCTTATCGGATTTACGGCCACCTGCTCAAGCTTGCTCAGAAGATCCTGGGGTGAGAACCAGTCGGAGAGATCTTTGGCGTGATTGTTTGCGGAACGCAGATCACGGAACCAAATTCCCGACTTCGTTCGCATCTGTTTTACANGCGGCCTGCCATTCGTCGCAAAGGCGAAAGACGTTTTGAAGCTGGCCTCGAAATCGTCGATGTCGTTCGTTGGCGCCCCGGAAAACGGTGCGTTCTGAACAGTCGATCCAGCGGGCAAGATAATATCGCGGGCATATCGTTCGGCCTGCTGGAGAACACCTGGGACATCCTTACTTTCACGTTTCGCTTCGATGACCCCAACGCAGGTTACGCCGCAAAAAAGCGCATAATCCACTGGCCCCGAGCTGGTTTTCCATTCGGCGATGGCAATGTTGCGGCCGAGCTCAGGAACGGTTCCGACAGATTGCCTCAAGGTGCGGTGATCAGCTTCCCAACCGGCATCTTGAAGTGCGGAATCGATGAGGTCACGGGTATCAGCCTCAGAGAGTTTTACCTGTTCGAATGCCTTCTCAGCAAACTGGGCAAGTTGGGTCTCAGATAGGGCATTCGCCCTCTGTGACTCTGTCCGGAGCCTCGCAATTTCTTCTTGCAAGGCCGCAAGTTCAGTATCCCGTTCCAAAGCTAACGCTGCCAGTCTTTGACGCTCGGATTCGGTTTGCTCGAGGCACGCGGCATGGGCAGCGCGCTCTCTGTCGGCATTCGATAGCAGCGCGTTAAGCTCTTCAATTTGGATTTTTAGTGCAGGAGTTGTGTCATGCGGCGCTCGCGGCGGAATGAAAGCAGATGAGCCTACAATTTCAGGCGAGCAGTACGCTTTGATGTACCAGATCGCTACTGAGTGCACAAAGCGCAGCGATGCCAGCGCATCGCTCGCCGAGCCTGACAAATCATGGTTCGCCTCATTCCCTTTCTTGCGGATGAAATGAAGCATATCTGCGATTGGTTTCGGTATCAGCCCGTCAGCCTTGAGCCGGTTCAGAAGGTCAACCTGCCGCTCATTCAATATGCTTTGTCGCCTTGAACGCGCGGCGATCTGTTGGGCTATAGCTTCTCCAAACTGCCGGGATTTGAGCAGAGAGGTATTGGGATCGGTCGGAAACAGCTGTTCAGAAAGAGTAGCGAGACGAAACAGCAGAGGCTCACTCTTCTGAATAAATGAAAAGTTCAGGCTCTCCATTTCCTTCGTAAGGCCTCGTAATTCTCTGATTGCAACCAGTAGTTTCAGTAGATCGAAACGGCCGCATTTGAAAGAGTTTTCCTTCAAGCCCAATGGCATGGAATGCCACTTGGGCCACGGTCATTTTCCTTGCCGGAATCGCGTCCCGTCAAGGGTCGTCGACCGCTTCGCGGCGCGCATTTTGTGCGCCCTTGACGGGACGCAATTCCGGCGAAACCAGAGTAAATTCGTCGAGGTCTTCCCGTCTCTGCGGCAGACCCACATCTGCGAGATTGGCATCATCCGGCGTCTGGCGGCGTGAAGTAGTGAAGGCGGGCGTAGGATTGGACAGCGAACCCGAGAGGGCAAGATATAAGGATGTGCGTACAGGCCCATCCAGCACCCTGTCTGCACATCCATTTTTCGTATGCTCATGCCGCCATTTATGACGTACACGGAACGCTGGTACACCCAGTCTCGCAGGAAATCTGATGTCATACATAGTGAGCGCTGCTTGTGCGGCGGATGCATCTGCATGCAACCTCGAGCAAAGGAATGCAGAGCGACGGCAAGCGAACCCGATAGGGCAAGATAAAAGGGTTGGCGCCAGGCCTTGCCTTGCGCCTTGTCTTCACAACTCTTTTTCGGTGCCCTTTGCACCGGGTCGAGACGCCGGATTTCCGCTGTTCTGACGTGTTTGCAGCAGATTTCGCTGGCGCCATATCCCGTCAGGGGAAATCGATACTCCGCGAACTTCGCTCGACCGAAGGATCCGGATTGAGAGCGATAGGGGACCTTGCCCCGCGCAGGGTGCAGTTAGGCGGAGCGCTCAGCGACGAGCGCTCGTCACCCACAGCTCTTGTATCGGCATCGCGTACAGGCCTTCACCGACCTTTTGGATGCGTTCGCCATCATGCAGAACGATGCCGCAAACGAAGGCATTTCCCGTTGCGTCCTTGAGACGCCGGAGCCCTCGGAAATCTTCTGGCTTGACGGTGGCCGCAGCCTTGACCTCAACGCCGACGATCTGGCGCCTGCGTTCCAGCACGAAATCAACTTCGATCTGGTCCTTGTCGCGGTAGTGGCTGATGTACACCTCACCGGAGGTCAGAGAGGCCTGCTTCACGAGTTCCGAGAAAACAAAGCCCTCAAGCAGCGGCCCAAGTCTTTGCCGGTTGGCGTCAATCTCATCGGCGCCGACACGTCGCAACGCTGCCAGAAGACCGGTATCGAGAAAGTGCACTTTCGGCGTTTTGACGAGACGCTTCAGCTCGTTCGTATGCCAGGCGCGCACGCGCCGGAGCACGAACATCTGTTCAAGCAGCGTCAGCCATCGATCAGCGGTCTTGCTGTCAATGCCAAGCGGGGACGCCAGTGCCGACAAGTTAACGAGCTCGCCCGAAGCCAGCGCGGCGCGCTCGAGCAGGCGCGATAGTTCAGCCGTTTTCGAGACAGCCGCCAACTCGGCAGCATCGCGGAGCGCAAGCGCGCGCGCATAATCCCGCAGCCAGTCTCGGCGGCGCGTCGCTTCGGATCGCGCCAGCGCTTCTGGGTAGCCGCCTCGGAGCACGCGCACGATCAGATCCGGCGTTCGTCCGGTATCCGCAATCGGCGGAAATGAAGCTGAAAAGCTGCGGTCGAGGAACCCGGACGGCGGCGTGCGTGCGATCTCGGACTGGCTGAACGGCAAGAGTTCGATGGTTTCGACGCGGCCTGCGAGTGAGTCGGGCGAAAGCATGCCCTTGAAAAGATCGACCGAACCCGTGATCAGGAAGCGGCCCTGACGCGGGTCTTCGTCGACCGTTTTTTTCAGAGCGAGGATCAGCGATGGGGCACGCTGAATTTCGTCGATTACAGCGCGATCCAGGCTCCGCATGAAACCGCTCGGATCATCGTTCGCGAATTGCCGGAACTGTTCGTCGTCCAACGTGACGAATGTCATGCCGCGCGCTGCGGCGATCTTCCGGGCCAACGTCGTCTTCCCGGATTGGCGCGGACCAACTAGAGCTACGATCCGCGTATCGCCTAGCGCTCGCAGAATGCGGGCTTCAGCATGGCGAGGGGTCGGCCGCCCGGGTTTCTTTTCAGTAGGCAAAAGATGTCGTCCAATCAGGAATGGAGAATCGTCTGATTCGGAATGTAGCGCCGTCCAATTCGGAATGAAAGCCCGTCCATAGCGGAATCAGGAGCCCTTAGGCCGGATTTAACGAGACAACCCGCCCAAACGCACCAAAGCCCCACTTCTGCACGCAATTGCGCACACATGCCGCGATTGGCCGCCATTCCAACTAGGCAGGACAC
Source organism: Hyphomonas sp. (assembly GCA_003486945.1). GTDB lineage: Bacteria > Pseudomonadota > Alphaproteobacteria > Caulobacterales > Hyphomonadaceae > Hyphomonas. The sequence continues at coordinate 8,386 of DNFL01000168.1, forward strand.
GGATCGCGCAGGATGATGGGGCCAAGTTGACGCAACAGTTGGCTCACAGGAGGAGGTGTGATCATGCCCGAACCGAATATTGTTCGCATCGAGCGACGCTCCGGCGTATCAGATAATAACCACAGCAAAGCGCCAACCCGCTTCTTGTCGCTCCACCAGGTACTTGAACGCACATCCATCAGCCGCTCGCTCGTCTATCAGCTGATCAAGGACGAGGAGAGGCCATTTCCGCCGCCAGTCTATATTGGGAGACGCAGCGTTTGGATTGAGAGTGAAGTGGAGGCGTACATGCGACGGGTTGTTGAAGCAGCACGCCACGACATATGATATAATAGTACTAATCGGTGCGGGAAACAGCATGTACACTTCGAACCGTGCAAACTCTAAAATTTTGCCCGATGCAAATTTGAGTTCCCAGCCGCAAACAAAAATCTGGTATCTGACTTTATCTTATGTGGTGATGAAAAGCACTACGCTCAGAATCGCCTTATGGCGCAAATGGCGGCGCGTTCATCCGGTTCTGCCCCAGCACAATCACCGTGCAATGGTTTTGCGCGCGCGTGATGCCATTGTAGAGTAATCTGCGCAGATGTTCCGCGCCGCCTGTCGCCGTGTGAGGCCAAAGCACGATGACGTTCGGAAACTCGCGGTTCTTGGCGCGCTGAATTGTCATAACGATATTTCCGCGCTGCTGACGGAAGCCGAGACGAGAGCGATTGCGCACGGACTCCCGCACAAACTCGGCAACTTGCACGGCAGTGAAAGACGCATGCCCGTGCACCCGGCGCAATCGGTCCATTCGACTGATCGCTTGCGCGATGGGTGCATGTACGGCGAGCGGCGTGAGAACTGCGCGAAGGTCGGAGCAGGACGCCGTTTCTGGCAGGTCGATGTCTGCGAGCAAGGCGTTAGCTTCTTCGTTGTCGTGGCGGTCCCATGTATGCGGATAGGGCCCAAACATCGCGCCGTTGTTGCGCTGCCACTGTCTCGTCTGCACGGTGGCAAGCGCGGCGCGGATGATTGCATTGCTTCCATCCGGCGTGAGAATGACAACAGGGCCTTGGCGTTGCGCCATGTCGTTCGCAATGGCCCATGCGAGAAGCCCTGTATTCGCCTGGGTTGCCGCCGCATCTTGAAGCCGGAATCCTGCGCCGTTCCATGATGTTCGGTTGTTGAAGGTGTTGGCGGCCAGAACTGCTTTTACATCCCGGCCTTCGCGCACGGCCAGTGCGGCGGCCAGTAAACCTTGTTGGGTCGTGCGCCGAACCTGCGTGAGGCGGTGCGTCTGGCCCGCACCTTCAAGCCACTGCATGAGGGGCGCGGTGTCACGTCCGTTGTGAAGGCACTGAAAGGCATCAGCCGCCGCCACGATCCGGCAAGTCAGAGAAAGCCTTTGAAGGATGCTGAAGCGGTGTTCGTCGAGGTCTTGCGCTTCATCGACCAGAACCAGCGGGAAGCTTCGCGCGACCCATTGCCGGACGGCTTCATTCTCCAGAAGTGAGGCGGCCAGCGCACATGGCCGATCAAACTCGCTCAATGCATCGGCCTGCGCTTGCATCGCTGGTGTAATCAAGCTTCTGCGTCGCGCGGCCAATGTCCGGGCGAACACATCGAAGGTCTGGCAATCAAAGCGCCGGCGGAACGCGGGGCTCTCGCCAAGCCGCGCATCCAGACGGCGGCGCGCGCCGTTCATAAAGGTCAGCGCCAAGAGCTTTTGCCCTTCGCTTAGAGCTCCGTCCCGAACGATCTCTCCCGCGCGGCCTACGAGATTGTGGGTCTTTCCTGTGCCCGCCGCGCCCTCGAAGAAATCGAACGTCATGCAGGCACGAACCGAAAAACGTGCATGTCGGCGGTCGAGTCCGCCGCACTGCGCGTAAAAAGCGGCGTGTTGGCGGTCGCAGGATCGCGCAGCACAGCGCACAAGGCATTGAGCACCTGGGCGGCGCGCGCCCGGCAAGCTGCGTTCCCCATGAGAACGACGGCGGCACTCTCATGGGTCGGCGCGTAAGATTTCTGTGTGAGCAAGTGGTTCGCGAGCGCATCCCTGTCTGCGAACGGAGTCGCTAGTGCGGTTCCGAGTGCGGCCAGCATCGCGGCTTCATCTGCGCCTGCGATCCATGAAACCACATGCTCCATTGCCCAGCCTTGCGGCCAGAACACAACGGCGCGCGGCGGCCGAGTGGTAGCCTTCACCGCATCGAAGTAGCCGCGTCCCTCATTGTCGCCGTCCACGAGGATGCAAGGCCGCGCGTGAACGGCCTCAACAAGCGCGAAGGTGTCGGCAATCTTGGCGTCGATGGTCGGCACGACGCCAACAAAGGTGGAGAGAAGCGACGCGCCCTCTCCGGCGTCCTGCCAGCCTTGATGCAGTTCAAGGGCCGTTTGCAGTGCCTCAAGCCATGCTACGTCCGAAACCCCTTCGGGGATCAGGACGCATTCGTGCATGAGCGCGGCCACGAGCTTCTGCCGCCATGCAAAGAGAAGATGCTGCTGGTGGTTGGTCGGCTGCGCGGGCACGGGGTCCATGAGCGGCTTGGCACTCAGGACGCCGCCGCGCGTTTCGACAAAGAGCGTATCGGGTGCAGGAAACATAGCGGCCACGATGGGCGAATGGGTGGTCACGATTGTCTGGTTGCAGAGCGCATTGAGGCGGTTGACCAGCCGCTTCTGCTGCGAAGGCTGGATATGAAGTTCCGGTTCTTCGACGGCCAGCACAAAGGACTGGCCCGTTTCCGCGCGCGCCTTGCCGAACTGCATGAGCAAGAGAAGGCTTTGCAACGAGACAAGCCCTGTACCCTGCCGCTGCGAGGGAAGGGTTGGCCCCGTGCCGTGCGCGAAGTGCGGGACCACGCTTTCCAGTACGGAGTCGCTGTCGGTCGAAGTCAGACGCAATTGGAGTCGGGGCGCACTCGCCATGAGCGCGCGCAACTCGTCATTGGCCGCGCCGACGATCTCGGACAATCCCTGCTGGTCCTCAAGCCTCGTCCCTTCGGGCGGAGTCCAGAGACGTGCGCGTTCGGCCCGGACGGCCTGCGCGGGCATGTCCCCGCGCGTCGCCACCACGCGGCGGAACAACTCGGACGAAAAGGAAATCCAGCGGTCCCATGTGCGCGAGGCCGGGACCAGAAAGAAGCCCAACTCTTGGAGAATCTTCGTGTGGATGGTGCGCAGGTGCGCGTCTTCCGCGAACGGATCGCCCAGCGTGGCCTCATCATCCACAAAGAACCGGATCGTCTCGGCTTCCAGCTCGTCCAGATCAAACCGCGCCGCGAAGCCAATCTGCACGGCCAAGTCAGTATGCTGCGCGTCCGGCGCGGCGCTTAAAGTCTTGGCGTTCGGGTCGTACCATTTCTCAACGCCTCGTTCGGGGCTGAACCAAGAGGGATGATGCTGCGGGTCGTTCGGCGTGAAGCCCGTCACAGTGGCGATGCAGAGGATACGCGCCTGTTCTTCCGGCGCGCTGCCATGAAAATCATGTTCAGTGAGGCGGCGCACCAGACGGTCGCGCCCGAATAGCAAGGCCAGCGCCTCGATGATGGTGGTCTTGCCACTATTGTTCGGCCCCACCAGCACGGCATGGCGACCTAGCGCAATGTCGGCAGCAGAGATGCCACGGAAGCCGGAGATTTTGAGGCGGGCAATGTGCATTCTATTTGATCGAAGCTCTACTTCTTAGCGTCCCAATCACAATCACCGAAGCCGACAAAGAGTCGAGGTTAGAGCTTTTGCCGCCATATTTTGCGGATACTACCACTCAAAGGCGCCATCGCACTCTTTTTTGAAACCGTTTTCCCGAGCCAGCATGGATGAGTTTCGCTCAGTGCATCAAATACCCCAGCACTTCCCCCGCCCACCATTCCGCCATTTCCACACGTTCTTTCCAGTAAGCGGCCCGGTGATAGGTGCGGCGGACCTGGTCGCCGCTGAAATGCGCGAGCTCGGCTTCGATGGCATCAGATTGCCATTTGCCGCTTTCGTTCAAGAGACTTGACGCGCTCGCGCGAAAGCCATGCGATGTCATTTCTTCCGCTCCAAAACCCATCCGGCGCAGCGAACCGTTCAATGTGTTCTCGCTGATCGAGCGCGCACGTGAGAGACGGGAGGGGAACACCCAATCCGTCTTCCATGATTGCGATCTAAGATCTTCGAGCAACTCGACGGCAAGCCCCGGCAATGGCTTGATGTGTTCGCGGCGCATTTTCATGCGTGCCGCTGGGATCGTCCATTTCCGGTTAGCGAGATCGAACTCATCCCATTTGGACAGCCGCAGTTCGCCAGGTCGCGGATACAGAAGAACCATGAGCTTCAATGCCGTTTGCACTTCCGGCTGACCATTGAACGCCCAGACGGCGCGGCAAAGCTCTGCGAACGGCTCGCGCTCCACGATAGCGGCCCTGTGCGTTACGCGTGGTGAGATGAGCGCGCCGCGCAGGCCGACGGTCGGATCAAATTCGGCACGAGCCGTAGCAATGGCGTATCGAAACACTTCGCCGATGAGCGCCCGCGTGCGCTTGGCGGTCTCGTAGTTCCCGTCCGACTCAATCTTGCGCAACGGCACGAGTATGTCCGGCGCCTTGATCTCGCGGATAGGCATGTCCCCAATATCGGCTGCTGCGAGGCTCACCAGCCAACGCTTTTTGGTGAGCGTGGCATCCGACAAACCTTCTTTGCGCCGCTTCTCCAGAAGCTCCGCAGCAATCTTGGAGAAGGTGTGTTCGGTCTTCGAAAGCTTCGCCTGCTTCTCGCTCTGGAACTGTGCCATTGGGTCGATCCCGTCGCGCAGGAGGCGATGGGCCTCGACCATGCGTTCGCGTGCCTTGGCGAGCGTGGTGATCGGATAGTCGCCGAAGGACAGCGTTTTCTGCTTGCCGTCATAACGATAGGCCATCTTGAACAACTTGGTGCCGTTCGGCTTCACCTCGATGTACATGCCGCGTCCATCCGCAGCGCGCAAAGGCTTTGGTCCCGGCTTTAAGGCTTTGATTTTAAAGTCAGTTAGCTTCATTTGTTGGCATCACCCTTCGGCTTAAGCTCGTTGGAGCTCTTTGATGCCATAACGGTGCCAACAAATGTGCTGGCAGTCCATGGATGCGGGTGGACGAACGTGGACGCTCGGGACTCGAAACGAGCCACCAACCAACTGTTTTGTATTGGGATTTTTGTGTGGGCTGCGTTTCTCATCAACACAGTGTGGTGCCCAGAAGAGGACTCGAACCTCCACGCCTTGCGGCGCTGCTACCTGAAAGCAGTGCGTCTACCAATTCCGCCATCTGGGCACGGGGTAGAGAGGCGGGGTAATAGGGTTGGCGGGGACGTTGGTCAACGGGGAAATGAAGCGCGGGCTGAATTCCTGCGGTGCACGGGTACGGCCTCGTGCAGCCCCCTTTCCCGAAACGCAAACGGCCCGGCAAAGCCGGGCCGTGGGAGCATACCTGCAGCCCGCTTCAGAGCTACATTTTCGCCATGCGGGCGCGCACGTCTTCGAACTGTTTCATGATGTTCTTTACCAGCTGGTCGCAGGTGGGAATGTCATGGATGAGCGCCTGTGACTGGCCGGTCGTCCAGATGCCGCCGTCGAGGTCGCCGTCGCGCAGCACATTCTCGCGACCGCGCACGCCGGCCATCAGTTCCTTCACATCGGCAAAAGTCTTGGTCGGGTCGCGCTGGATTTCGGCGACCTGGGTGGAGATCGTGTTCTTGGCGACGCGCGCCGTGTTGCGCAGCGAGCGGCCGACGAGGACGGTGTCGAGTTCGTTGTTCTCGACGATCTTCTTCTTCACGTTCTCATGGATCTGCGCTTCGACCGTTGCGCAGAAGCGCGTGCCCATGTTGACGCCGTCAGCGCCGAGCGCGAGCGCGGCGGCGAGGCTGCGGCCATCGGCCATGCCGCCGGAAGCGATGACGGGCACTTTCACAGCATCCACCGTTGCCGGCAGCAGCACGATGAGGCCGACATCATCTTCTCCCGGATGGCCGGCGCATTCGAAACCATCGATCGAGATGACATCGACACCTTTGGCGACAGCGGAAACCGAGTGACGCACCGAAGTGCATTTGTGGATGACCTTTACGCCGTTCTCCTTAAAACGCGGCAGATGGTCGGTCGGCGCGCGGCCAGCCGTCTCGACGATCTTTGTACCAGAATGGATGATTGCTTCGCGATACTCATCATACGGAATGGGATTGATGGAAGGCAGCAGCGTGAGGTTTACACCGAACGGCTTGCTGGTCAGCTTTTTGGTCTTCTCGATCTCGTCGAGCAGTTCCTTGCCGGACTTGAACATGTGCGCGGTGATGAAGCCGAGCGCGCCAGCATTCGCCACCGCCGCCACCAGTTCGCCATAGCCCACGCCCGTCATGCCGCCCATCAGGATCGGCGTCTCGACGCCGAACATTTCCGTGATCCGTGTCTTCACCATTGCCGTTCTCTCCCAAACCGGTTCTCGCAGCTGTCCCGCGACTGCTATCCGTGAGCAATGACAAACGCTGCCGCAAGGCGGAAGGGGTAACGCCGGGTCAGACGTTGGTATCGCCCACTTCCGGATGCCGGGAGAATGTGTTAGCGCTACCAGATGAGAAGGGCCTGAGCACAGAATGCCGGACCATAAAACAACAATACCCTGCACTTTCAGGGCAACACGGCACTATGCAGAACTCTCGCATGATCACCCTTCGCCATGATGGATTCGAGCTTGGGCTCCTGCCGGGCACTGGCGGCGCGGTTGCGCACTTCAAGCATCAGGATGCCAATCTGCTGCGCCCGGCAACAGGGCGTGCGCCGACCGATATGGCAGCCTTTCCGCTGTTCCCGTTTTCCGGGCGCATCGGCAATGGCCGCTTCCGCTGGCAAGGCCGCGATATCCAACTCGATCTGAACTTCCCTCCAGAGCCGCATGCCATCCATGGTCAGTCCTGGCTTGCGGAATGGGATGTCGTGTCCGCAACAAGCGACAGGGCGCTTCTTCGATATGTGCATGCGGCAGACACCTGGCCCTGGGCTTACCGCGCAGAGCAGCTGTTCCGGCTGGGCCCCAATGGCCTTGTCCTGGAACTCAGCATCACGAACCTCTCCGACGAAGCCATGCCGGCGGGCATCGGTTGGCACCCCTACTTCCCGTCCGCAGGTGCGGAGATAGAAGCCGATACGACCATCGTCTGGGAAACCGGCCCTGACATGCTGCCTCGCCCGCCGAGGTCGCCGATGGCATCCGAGCAGCTGCGCGAAGGCGCGCCCATAGCGGAATTGTCGCTCGACACGCCCTTTACGACAGCGAGCCGTCCGGTGACGATCCGGTGGCCAGAACACAGGCGGATGCTCCGTATGCTGCCGGATGAGTTGCTGCGCTTCCTGATCGTGTACACGCCGCCTGGAGAGGAATTCTTTTGCGCCGAACCGGTGAGCCACGTGCCGGACATGGTGAACCTTGCAGCGCCAGCAAGTGAGACCGGGCTCGTTGCACTTACGCCCGGCGAAACGCTGAAAGGCGCGGTCAGGCTGGAACTGTCGCCGCTTGCAACAGGCAGCGCCGAAGCGGATGACGGGCGCGTGCCCGCCCGCTGATCCTTCAGCGGGCGGGCGAATTCCGTTCCTAATCTGTAACGGTCAGCGTCACCGATTTCAGGTCGCGCGAGTTTCCGCCGGCCATGATGACAAACTCGCCCGGCTCGACAATGCGTTGCATGTCCTTGTTCCAGAAACGGAAGTCCTTCTCGCCAAGCGTGAAGGTGACGGTTTCGGTGGCGCCAGGCGCGAGCGTGACACGTTTGAAGCCGCGCAACTCCTTCACCGGGCGGGTCACGAAGCTGACCACGTCGCGGATGTAGAGCTGGACAACTTCATCCCCTTCACGCGCGCCGGTGTTTGTGACGCTGACAGAAACATCGACCGTTCCGTTTGCCGGAATGGACGCCGCTGAAAGGGACGGCGCGCCGATTTCGAAGGTGGTGTAGCTGATACCATAACCGAAGGGGTATAGCGGCTCCACGGAGCCCTCGAGATAGCCGCGCAAGGCGCTCGGTTTGTGATTGTAGACGAGCGGCAACTGGCCCACATCGCGCGCAATGGTGACCGGCAGCTTGCCGCCCGGATTGACCTTGCCGAGCAGCACATCCGCCATGGCAGTGCCGCCCTCCTGGCCGAGATACCAGCCTTCAACGAGCGCGTTCACACGGCCGGAGATTTCATCGACACCCATCGGCTGGCCATTGATCAGTACCGTGACGACCGGCTTCTTGAGGGAGAGCATGGCATCAACGAGTTCATTCTGCTGGGCCGGCAGTTCAATGCTGGCCCGGTCGCCGAGGTGATTTGTCGCCCAGCCCTCACGTGTTGTGGCTTCAGATCCGCCGATGAAGAGGATGATGACATCCGCATTACGCGCTGTCTTCATGGCTTCCTCGATCATCTTGAGGTTCTGCGCTTTGTCGGCCGGCGTGATGGTGTCGAGCCACCAGTCGCCATCGGCAGTCAGCTTCACACCCGGATGATGATCGATCCGGACCTTGTCGCCGAGAGCAGCTTTCAGACCGTCAAGCATCGTAATGACGCGCGTAGGCACATCCGAGTAACCACCGAGACGCACTGCCGCTGCATTGGGGCCGATGACGGCGACGCGTTTCAGCTTCGACGCATCAAGCGGCAGGATGCCGTCATTCTCCAGAAGCACGATGGACTTGTGGGCCGCTTTCAGCGCAAGCGCGCGGGCCTCTTCATTGTCGGTGATCGCTTCGGCATAATCTGCATCTGCATAAGGATTTTCGAACATGCCCGAGAGGAACTTGATCTCCAGCATCCGGCGAACAGCAGTGTTGATATCCTCCATCGTCACATCGCCCTTGGCGAGCGCCTCCGGAAGCAGCTTGAACGTGTTGCCATCCGGCAGATCGAAATCCACCCCCGACTTGAGCGCACGCACGGCAGCGGATTCAAGTGTCGGCTCGACGAAATGCAGGCGCTGCATATCGTCGATGCCCCAGTAATCGGAAACGACACCGCCTTTGAAGCCCCACTCGCCCCGCAAGACATCGTTCAGCAGCCAGCCATTGCCGTGCGACGGAATGCCGTCGATCTCGTTATAGGAAGCCATCAGGGAACGGATATTCGTGCGCTCGACGATTTCTTCGAACGGCGGGAAGAACACTTCCCGCAGGATGCGTTCTGAAAGGTTGGACGGGCCAACGTTTGTGCCGCTCTCCGGCTGGCCGTGCCCGGTCATGTGCTTCAGCGTTGCAAATACCTTGTCTTCTGCGAGCGGCAGCGTCGTGCCCTGGAAGCCTTCGACCACAGCAACGCCGAGTTCGCCGACAAGATACGGGTCTTCTCCATAGGTCTCCTCGATACGCCCCCAGCGCGGATCGCGGGCGACATCCACAACCGGCGACAGGACAAGATGCGGCCCGCGCGCGCGTATCTCGCGCGCGACAACCGAGAATATCTCGCGCATCAAGTCTGTATCCCAGGCAGATGCCAGCGCGATCGATTGCGGGAAGGACGTTGCCCCGCGCGCCGCATAGCCATGCAAGCCCTCTTCATGGAAGAGAACGGGAATGCCAAGGCGCGTTTCCTCGACGGCCCATTTCTGGACCGCGTTGACGAGTTCCACGGTCTGGCGCTCGTCGCGGAACGGCTGCTCGAGCGGGCTCGTCGCACCGGCGAGATCATTGGGGCGGGCGAAGTGTCCGATGCCTGCAGGATAAAGCGCGGCGGCTTTTGCCGGATCAAAGTTTCCGGCCTCGTCGAACACTTCGGTCTTGCCGGTCCAGATGGTCGTGATCTGCGCGATCTTCTCTTCCAGCGTCATGCGCGCGAGCAGGTCTTCGATGCGCGCTTCGACAGACTGCGAGGCGTCCTTGTAGATCGGCGGTGCGTTCGGATCGACAACCGCTACCTGCGGCGCAGGCTCTGCAATCGCAGCCGGCGCGGCAGGCGCGCCCATGGCGCAACCTGTTACAAGCTGGACGATGGCGAGCGCAGAAGCAGCCGCACCAAGACGGCGGAAAAGCGTGTGAGACATGAGTGGTCCTCCCTCAGCGACCCTGATTGTTTGTGAGTTTATGTTTGCGCTAACATTATCGCCCGGACTCCGCGTGTCAAACGAAACCGGACACGCGGCGCCAAATAAAAAAGCCCGGCCGGTTTGAGCCGGCCGGGCAAGTTTCCGGGGATATCCGCAAGCGGATCAGTCGGCGGTCATCTCTTCCAGTTCCATGCCTTTGGTTTCGCGGACGAAGTACCAGACGAACGCGGCGGAGATGGCAGCGGAGACGGCGTAGAACCCGTAGGCACCGGCCAGGCCGATCCAGGCGGTG
>DNFL01000199.1:0-236 GCA_003486945.1 Hyphomonas sp.
TGGGCGTCATCCCGTTCGAGTTCATGCCCGGCGAAAACCGCAAGACGCTCGGCCTCAAGGGTACCGAGATCATCGATATCGAAGGCCTCGGCAATGACATCCGCCCGCTCTCCACGGTCCCGTGCAAGATCACCTATGCCGATGGTTCGGTGAAGGAGATCCAGATCAAGTGCCGGATCGATACGGAGATCGAGGTCGACTACGTCAAGCATGGCGGCGTGCTGCACTATGTGCTG
>DNFL01000199.1:418-788 GCA_003486945.1 Hyphomonas sp.
GGCGGCGTGCTGCACTATGTGCTGCGCAACCTTGCGCGTCAGGGTGGCTGACGTAGAGTAAATCAGGCTTTGGCCCGCGGTGCCTACGGCATTGCGGGCCTTTTTGCAGCCTCTCACGCGGCTGTGACTGTGCGGGAAGGGAGGGAGCTTTTATAAACCGCCCATGATCCGGCTCGTTCTGCTGCTTGCCCTGATATGTGGCTTTGCCGCGCCCGCGCGCGCCGAGGGGCCCGTTCTGATCGAACTTTTCGCATCAAAGAACTGCCGCACCTGCCCGGCCGCCTACAAGACGCTTGCCTCTGTCGAGCAGGAACACGGCCGCAAGGTGCTGATCATCACCTGGCCGGTCGACTACTGGGACTATCTCGGC
>DNFL01000199.1:1012-1554 GCA_003486945.1 Hyphomonas sp.
GTCGACTACTGGGACTATCTCGGCAGCAAGGAGAAGATGGCGCTGCCGGAATCGAAAGATCGCCAGCGGGGCTATGTCGAACGCTTTTCCCTGCGCGGCCCCTACACGCCGCAGACCGTTTTCAATGGCACTGAGCAGACGGCGGGCAACAAGCCCTCGAAGGTTGCCGCCGCCATCGACAAGGCAAAGGCCGGCGAGGCGACAGATGTGCGTCTGAAACGTTCCGGCAAATCCGTTACACTGACCGGCACCAGCGACGGCCTCGCCGATATCTGGTGGGTCACCTATCTCACCGGTGCCGACAACACATCGAAGATGCCGAACCCTGTCACCGCTGTGCAGCAAATCGGCCCCTGGCTCGGCGGCCGGGCAGAGATTTCCCTGCCGGAATGTGTCGCCTCGTGCGTGCTGATCGTGCAGGAAGCCGGCTTCGGCCGCGTGCTTGCCACACTGCCCGTCCGCTGACGGACGTTTCTCAACCGGGCGGCTGCACGATATCCGAAATCCGCGGCGCGTAATCCAGCCAGTCCGCTTCTGTCAGC
>DNFL01000199.1:1834-3287 GCA_003486945.1 Hyphomonas sp.
GTGCGCTCATTGATCGCTGCGGCGCGCTGCGCCCCTTCGCCCGCTTCTATTGCGCGCATCGTGATGTAATAGCCGTCGCGTTCCCGGTAGGCGCGCACATCCACTTCCAGCCCGTCATGTGTCTCGGTGATATGGCGCGCAACCGGTTCGGTGCGCAGCGCTGCGGCGCGCTTCACTCCGATGGGCAGGAACCGCGTCAGCGCCAGCGCCGGGCCAGAGACCGCCAGCCGGCTGGTCAGGCGATAATTCTGAAACGGCGGGGCAGGGCGGAACGCCCGGTCACTCGCGCCTATGGTGCGCTGCAGGTATAGGTTCTCGCCTGAAACATTCGCCAGCCGCACGGCGGAAATCGCGTCTTCGTGAATGTCGAGGAAGTTGAGATCAAGCCAGGCGTCGGCGGCGTAGAAAGGCGGCAGACTTCCTGTCACGCGGTAGGCGCGCGTCTCGTCCGGCAGGCGCGCATAGATCCACGCATCCTTGCGCCCGGTGATGATCGCCGCCGAAACCTCACCTTCAGGCCCCAGCACTTCGACCAGCGCACCCGTGCCGCCTTCGCGCGGATCGCCCAGCCCGACGGCGTTCAGCTTTGCCGGGTCTTCCGTACGCGGTACATCCCAGCGCAGCCCGTCAAGCCCTTCGGCCAGCTCCGACAGCCGGTCCTGGCGAACCGGATAACCGTCCTGCCCGCCCAGCTTCCAGCCTTCGCCGGTTGCTACCAGCATGTAACTCTCATCGGCGAGGATCACGCGAATGCCTGTCGCTTCCGCACGCTTCGCGGCAAAATCCGGCAGTACCGGCTTGCCGGTGCGCTCGCTGCTCGGCGCCGCTGCGCTACCGAGATTGGTTGCAACCGCCAGCACCGCCAACGCCGCCGCCAACCCCGCCATCACCAGAACCCGCCGTCCGCGCCGTGCATCCCGAAGCGTGCTCATTTCGCTCGCCCCCGTGCTCTCACCTGACGGCGCCAGACGATCAGACCCGCAAGGCCCACAAGGATCGGCCCGCCCCATATATTGATGGCCTTCATCCAGGCTTCCAGCCGGTCAATGTCGCGCCGGAATCCGGCTTCGGTCTCGCGCAGGCGCGCGCGCAGCGACAGGATGTCCTCGCGCAGCTGTGTCAACTCGGCGCGTTCCGCCTCGCTGAGTTCCGCCTGTACATCGCCGGCGAAGAAACCGTTGCCGGCGCCCGATTCCTGCAACTCTGCCAGGCGCGTCTGCGCGGCGGAAAGACGCGTGCGCAGCTGTTCTTGCTGGCGGAAATACTGCTCCTCGGCGTTGTTCCGCATACGGTCGATCCGTGTCATCGACCGCAGCGCGGGTGCCCGCGAGCGCAGCCTCGACAGATCGCCGCCGCCGGAGAGTGCGTCCAGCGCGTTCAGCACCAGCGCGCCATTGTCCGCCACCGCCGTGCCGGTATCGGGCAGCACATAGAAAGCGTCGGCAATAAAATC
>DNFL01000148.1 GCA_003486945.1 Hyphomonas sp.
CTCTTCCGATCTGAGGGCGCGAAGTCTGCCTCGGTGCGGCGCACAGCCGGCATCGGCACGGTCAGTTCATTGACTCGAACCGGGCGAAGGGCCTCGGCAGCCGGGATTTCGGCGGCGGGACGGAAGGCGAAGTCGAATTTCATTGTTAACTCTTTGTTTACTATCAATTGTTGCGGTGCAGCATTTGCTTGGATGCGGCCTATATAGGGTGCCAGATAAACAAAACAGTATGGCAGGCGCGATTTTTGCATGAAATATTGCATAGCTCGATTGCTTTCCGAGACCGCCGCATCGGGCTAAGACGGTGGCCATGAGACAGACATTCGACATCAAAGGCGGGCCGCAGGACGGCCGGGCCCATCTTCCGCTTCTTCGCCGTGAACTCGCCGCTCAGGGCCTCGATGGCCTCTATGTGCCGCACGACGATGAATATCAGAACGAATACCTGCCGGACGCGAACGAGCGTCTTGCCTGGGTGACCGGGTTTACCGGCTCTTTCGGCTCGGCCTTTGTGTTCACCGATAGGGCGGTGCTGTTTGCGGATGGGCGCTATACGCTTCAGGCGGCGGATCAGACAGATGCCAGCCTGATCGAGGTGCAGGGCATTCCGGACCCCGGCGCGTTTGGCTGGCTGGCGCAGCAGAGCTTTGCGGGCAAACGGGTCGGCTATGATCCCCGCCTGATGAGCCCGAACGATGTGGCCGCGCTCGCCGCCGCCGCGGTAAAGGCGGGCTGTGATCTTGTGGCCGTGACGGAAAACCCCATCGACAAGGCCTGGAAAGGCCGCCCGCCGCAGCCGATGGAAAAGGTTGTGCCGCACCCGGTGAAACATGCAGGCGCGGCGCACAATGACAAGCTGGAAGCGATCGGCGTGCAGATGAAGCGCGACGGCGCTGACGCCGCCGTACTGACTTCGCCGGCATCGATTGCCTGGGCGTTCAATATCCGCGGCGGCGACGTGAGCTGCACGCCGCTGCCGCTCGGCCGGGCCATTCTGTATGCGGACGGTTCGGCAGAGCTGTTCATCGATGAGGCGAAGACCGACAGCGCGCTGCGTCGGCATCTCGGCAACAAGGTGACGCTGCGGCCGCTGGCGAAGCTGGAGGAGGGGCTTTCGGGCCTTTCCGGCAAGACGGTGAGCCTTGATCCGGATGTTGCGTCTGCCTGGTTCTTCGACCGGTTGGCAGGCGCGGGCGCAAAAGTTCTGCGCCAGCGTGATCCGGTGGCGATCCCACGCGCCTGCAAGAATGCGGCGGAAATCAAAGGCACGACCGCGGCGCATATCCGCGACGGCGTGGCGCTGACGAAATTCCTGCACTGGCTCGATACCGAGGCGCAATCGGGCAATGTGACCGAGATCGAAACGGTGATGAAGCTTGAAGGCTTCCGCGAGGAGCTGGGCAATCTCAATGACCTTTCGTTCCCATCGATTTCCGGCGCCGGGCCTAACGGCGCGTTGCCGCATTACCGAGTCTCGACCGCTTCCGACCGCAAGCTGGAGCGCGGATCGCTGTTCCTGATCGATAGCGGCGGGCAGTATCTTGATGGCACCACCGATGTGACGCGCACCGTGCCGATCGGTCGGCCCACGGAGGATATGATCCGGCACTATACGCTGGTGCTGAAGGGTCATATCGCGCTCGCGACGGTTCGCTTCCCTTCGGGCACGACTGGCACGCATCTGGATGTTCTCGCGCGCCATGCATTGTGGCAGGCGGGGCTTGATTACCAGCACGGAACGGGCCACGGCGTCGGGGTTTACCTCGGCGTGCACGAGGGGCCGCACCGGATTGCGAAGCCGTGGAACCCGGTGCCGCTGATGCCGGGCATGATCGTGTCGAACGAGCCCGGTTTCTACAAGGCCGGCGAATACGGCATCCGCATCGAGAACCTGCAATATGTGACTCCGGCGGAAGAAATTCCGGGCGGCGAAATTGCCATGCTCGGCTTCGAATGCCTGACCTTTGCCCCGCTGGCGCGCGGCCTGATCGATGTGAAGCTGCTCTCGAAAGAGGAACGCAAATACGTCAACGACTATCACAAGCGCGTCTGGAAATTGCTGAACCGGAAACTCGATGGTGAGGTGAAGGATTGGCTGAAGAGCGCGTGCGCGAAGATCTGAACTTCAGCGCAGCAAGATAGGTCGGACGGGGGGCGCTGTATCCCGGCTTTTGCCGGGATTACAGGGGCACGTCGGGGGGGGCGCGTCAGATCAGGCCTAGTGCCTTGAGGCTTGCCGCGACACCTTCGGTTCGTGGGCGCATGTCGCCGGCGATATGGGCGTGCGTGGGGATGTAGAAGAGACCGAGGTCCAGACCCTTGAGGGCGATCTCGGCGCAGCGTTCCGGCATGATCAGGCTGAGTTCCCTGGGCGCGGCATCGAAATCCGGAATGCCAGCGGCAACAAGCGGAGTATAGACAGCGCCGGGCAGAAGGACGTGCAGGTCCATGATCTCGCCGGCCAGTTCCTCGCGCAGCCATTCAGCGAGGATCAACACGCCGTGTTTGGTGGCGGCGTAGGCGCCAATGCGGCTGCGGCGCACTCCGGCGGGCAGGCTCAGGGCGTTTTCCGAACTGGTGATCATCAGGCGGCCGCGCGCGCCGGCAGCGTCCAGCTTCACGGCGTAGGCCTGTGCCATCAGGATGGGTGCGCGCAGGTTGACCGCGAATACACGCTCCGTGGACGGACCAAAATCTTCCTTCAGGACGGGATTACGTACGCCTGTGCCGGCATTGGCGCAAACGAGGTCGAGGCCGCCTTTCCAGGCCCAGGCTTCAGCGATGAGGTCGGCAGGTGTAGCCGGGTCTGACAGGTCGCTAGGGATTGCGAGGCCGCCGAGGCTGGTGGCGACGCTGAGGGCGAGGTCGCCTTGCCGGTCGGCGATGATGATGTGCGCACCGCGCGCGGAGAGCGCTTCGGCGATGGCCTTGCCGATGCCGGACGCGCCGCCGGTGATGAGAACTGTCTTGTCCTTATAGTCGATCATGCGCTGACCTTCAGTGTGTGGTTCGTTTGTCGAGCGTGTGGAAGCCGATGGTTCCGCAGGCGGGGCATTTTGTCCGGGTGACGGACTGGCCCGAGGCTTTCCAGCGGATACCGCCGAGGTCCCAGACCGAGCGGGCGTGGCCGCAGGCTTCGCAGGTATAGTGCCAGGCGCGGGTTTCGGCTTCGGCTTCGGCGCGTCTGGCGGCGGGGATGAAGGCGAGGATGAGGCGCTGGAGGAGTGTCATGCGCGCAGCGTCTTGCCGAGGGCGCGCAGCGGGGCTGACTGGATTTCGGGGATGGAGCCATCTGCCATCGGGCCGACATTGATCAGGAGGTTGCCGCGCTGGGAGGTGACATCGCGGTAGAGGGCGATGAGTTCATCCGGCGTGAGATAATCTTCCGGCAGTTCGGCCTGGTTGTAGCCGAAGCCGAGGCCGAGGCCGCGGCAGGCTTCCCATTTCATTTCTGCCGGGATGACGCCGAGGCCGAATTCGACACAGCGATAGTCAGCATAGGGCGCGGGCGTTTCCTGTTGCGGCTCGCCGGAGCGGGCTTTCAGCATGGCGTTGAAGGACGCGCGGGAGGCGGGATCGCGCAGAGAGTTAAAAAACGATTCGTTCGCCAGCCAGCGATCGTTGGTCACGCCGTCGGGGACGACGCTGTAATAAAGGCGCAGCAGGCGGGGCACGTCTTCGCCGTTCGGCCAGCAGATGTCGTTCCAGAAGACGGACGGCTTGTAGCGGTCGATCAGTTCCTTTGACTGGGCGAAGGCGTAGGCGCGGTAGTCATCTTCAGTGGGCACGCAGGCGAACATATCGCCGATATTGGCAATGGGCGTGTCGCGGAAGGTCCAGTCGAGCCCGCCGGAATAGTAGAGGCCGTAGCGCATGCCGCGGGCGCGGACGGCTTCGCCAAGCTCGCCGACAAAGTCGCGCGATGTGTTCCAGCCGCGGCGGTGGGGATTGGGCACGTTTGTGGGCCAGAGGCAGTAGCCGTCATGGTGCTTGGTGACGAAGACAACATAGCTGGCGCCGGCCTCGGCGAAAAAGTCCGCCCACTGATTGGCATCGAAGGCGGCGGCGGCGGCGTCGAATTCCGGGCGGAAGGCTGTGAAGGGCTTGTCGCCGTAGATCTCGCGGTGGCGGGCGCGGGTGGCGCTGCCTTCGACGCGCAGGGCATTTTCGTACCATTCCGAATAGGGCGTCAGCACGGCGCTCATGTCGAAATCGTCACCGGTGAGAGTGTGGATCATCCGGCCGCGCGGGGCCCAGGCGGGGATGGTGAAGATGCCCCAATGGATGAAGATGCCGAGTTGCGGACGGGCGAACCAGTCCGGGCAGGGGCGGGCGGGGGCGCTATTCATCCGGCTGAGGTTCCCGGGCTTTCTGGAGCGGGCCGCGCAAGGGGCGCGTGACATTCCAGGTGAAAGGGGCGAAGACGGCGCGCGGCAGGTCAGCCTTGCCAAGGGCGTTGGCGGTCCACTGGTTGCAGGTTGTGAACGGGCTGTAGCGGCCATAGGCGGAGAGCAGCAGCTCGCCGAAGACGGGAGTTTCCAGCTCGATATATTTGCCCTCGCGGTCTTTTCTCAGACTACGGAGGATTTCAGAGATGAGCGCGGCCTTGGTTTCCTGGCCGCCGGGCAGGGGATCGCAGACGCTGCGCACGTCGGAGCCGTAGACGGGCACGATGCGCATGGCGACGGGGTTCATGCCAGCGAGGGCGGAGAGGGCGCGCTTGGGTGTCAGCGCGTCGGGGTGGAGGACCTCGGTGAAGAAGATCGAATCGCCCCAGCCGAAGAGGAGGAAAGTGTCGCGGGGCAGATAGTCCGGCAGGAGGCCGCGGAATTCCTTGCGCCAGTTGATGATCTCGCCGTCGAGCGGCAGGGCGATGTCGGTGTGGAAAGCCGCTTCGCAGAGATAGACAGCGGGGCGCGCCGGCGGGACGCTGGCAGATTTTCCTTTCAGAGGGAACATGCCGGAAAGCCAGGCAGCGCCCGCATACCAGAAACAGGCTATGAGAAAGGCGGCGAGGATGAGCCCGCTCCATTTCAGTGTCTTCATGGTGAGGCGCTTTGCGGTCACCCCGTCTCCCTCGGCTTTGTGCAGATGAAAACATGCGGGCGGCGGGCGCAAGCCTGTTAACGAAGAATCTGTTGTTCCTGTTTTGTTCATGTGATATTCGCGACCCATGATGCTGTCGCTGTCTATCCGTGATTTCGTGCTTATCTCCCGGCTCGATCTCTCGCCGGGAGAGGGCTTTACCGCGCTGACCGGGGAAACCGGGGCGGGCAAGTCTATCATTCTGGACGCCCTGGCCCTCGCGCTGGCCGGTGCAACGGGCCGGGCGGTGACCCGGCGCGGCGGGCCGGGA
>DNFL01000304.1 GCA_003486945.1 Hyphomonas sp.
TATTAAGACTTCTGGGCCGGAAGATCCGGGGACGTATCATCTCTATTCCATCGATACCTCCAGCAACATGGCGATTGCGACACAGAAAGTGTCCCTGGCCGGAAAGCAGTTCGCGCCGTCCCGGCGCATCGACTATTCGGCACGCGACGGGACCAGGCTGCATGGCTACCTAACCCGTCCTGCAGGCGTGGCAGATGATGTGCCGCTGCCGCTCCTGATCATGCCGCACGGCGGCCCCGAAGCGCGCAGTTCGTTCTCATTTGACTGGAAGGTTCAGTTCCTCGCCACCCGAGGCTACCAGGTTTTCGAGCCGAACTTTCGCGGTTCATCCGGCTTTGGAAAGAGCTTTGCCGATCTGGGCCGTCGCCAATGGGGCGGGATAATGCAGACAGATGTGGAAGACGGCTTTGCTCATCTTGTGGCTTCAGGCCTGGCGCAAAGTGGCAAAGCCTGCATCTACGGCTATTCCTATGGAGGGTACTCCGCCCTGGTGGCAGCAACACAAACCCCGGATCTGTACGCTTGCGTGATTGCAGGCGCGGCGCCTTCTGACCTGCTTGAGATGCTGAGCTGGGAACGCAAGGAGGAAGGGCGCGACTCTGAGGCTTATCTGTACTGGGTGGAGCACATTGGAGATCCCTCAAAGGACAAGGAAAAGCTTGCTGCAACGTCGCCTGCGCGGATGGCAAACCGGGTGACGCGACCTATCATGCTGATCCACGGTGAGGACGATGGGATCGTGCCGATCTCGCAATCGGAGCTGATGGAAAAGGCGCTTAGAAAAGCGGGAAAGCCATATGAGTTCCTGCGCCTCCCGGATTCGGCGCACAGCTATCGGTCTGAAGAGGATGAGCTGCGGGAGTACGAAGCGGTGCTCAAGTTCCTGCAAACCCACTTGCCTGCAAACTGAACCTCATGAAGGTGGCAAGGCTTCCAGCCCTTCATCCTGCACGCCGTAGACGCGGCGGCTCAGGAAGGCGCGCAGGTCGCTGGCGGAGTCTTCGGCGATTTCTTCCTGGGGCAGGTGGCCGACGCCGGGATAGAGTTTCAGTTCAGCGCCGGGAATGGCGGCGGCAAAGGCTTCGCCATGCGCAGCCGGGATCAGGTTGTCGACTTCTCCGTGCATGACGAGGGTCGGCACACGGATGGCTGACAGGAGTTCGGGGCTTGCCTCCCGGCGCTCGCCGCGTCCGGAGGTGAGTTGCAGCAGCGCCTCGCGGTGGCACGGCGCGCGCGACAGGCTGGCATAGCGTTCGACCATTTCGTCGCTGACGAAGGACGGGTCGCCGAAACTGTCCTTGAGGCCGTCGCGGATCAGCGGGGTCATGTCGAGATCGCGCAAGATGCGGCGGGCGGGGGCGACTTCCAGCAGGCGGAAGATCATCGGGCGGGACTCCGCCTCTTCCTCATCGCGCGGCCAGCCGCCGGAATCGACGAGGACGAGACCATCGAGGCGTTCGGGATGGGCAAGGGCATAGGCCCAGGCCGCGCCGCCGCCCATCGAGTTTCCAGCGAGGGTGAAACGGTCGACTTTCAGCGTGTCGGCGACGCGGTTGATCGTGTCGATGAATTGCTGCGTGCCGATGGCTTCATTGTCGATGCAGCGCGACAGGCCGTGACCCGGAAGGTCGAGCGTGATGACGCGGTAGTTGCGTTTGAGGTTCGTGACCCAGGGCTCCCAGGTGTGCAGCGAGGCGGAGAAACCGTGGACGAGGATGATCGTGTGCGCATCGCGCGGGCCGACATCGCGGAAATGGATGCGCATCTCGTCGCCGAAAGCGAGGTAGCGGCTGTCGCTGTTCGCATAGATCGCTTCGAGGTGTTCGTAGGGGATGTCATCGCGGCGCAGCGTAAACCAGCCGGCAGCGAGAATGACTCCAAGGGTGAGGAGGACGGCGAGGAGACGTCGGAACATGGCGATACGCAGCTTTCCCGGTCTGGCAACGAATCGTCAGAGATAACGCCCTCGGGGGCGGTGGTGTCAAACCCTCAGATCAGACTTTGCAGACCGGACACTGTTGATCCTGCTTCAGGTTGAGGGTCCTCGCCGCGCCGCTGAGCCCGTCGATCAGCAAGAGACGGCCGATCAGGGGCTCGCCCGCACCGGTGATGAGTTTCAGGGCTTCGAGCGCCATTGCGCTGCCGGTGAGGCCGGTGACGGGGCCGGCGACGCCGACTTCGTCACAGGCTTCGGCGGTGGGCGGGACTTCCGGCACCCAGCATTGGTAGCAGGGCGCGCCGGGGCGGATGCCGGAGGCGAAGACGCTGACCTGTCCGGTCCAGCCGCTGGCGGCGCCGGAGACAAGCGGGCGCCGGGACGCGTGCGCGAGGCGGTTCAGGGCGAAGCGGGTTTCGAAATTGTCGCTGGCGTCGATGAGGATGGCGCCGGTTGGGGTTTCACCTGGAGCGAAGCGGCAGGGGATGGCGGTGATGGTCAGGTCCGGGTCTGCGGCGCGCAGGCGCGCGGCGAGGCGTTCGGATTTGCTGTGGCCGACATCGGCGTCAGTGAACTGGACCTGGCGTTGCAGGTTGGAGCGTTCTACCGTGTCATCGTCCCAGATCTCTATGGCGCCGACACCGGCGGCGGCGAGATACATGGCGCACGGGCCGCCGAGGGCGCCGGCGCCGATGATGGAGACCGAAGCGGCGCGGAGTTTCTGCACGCCGGGACCGCCGACTTCCTTGAGCAGGATGTGGCGTCGGTGGCGATCGAGTTGCTGCGGCGTGAGTCTCATATGCCAGCTCGCAGCGCCGTGGAGGAAAGCGTGTTGCCGGGTGCGCGTAAATAGACCCAGGCGGGCGGGGCGCGGCCCGGCAAGGTGCGGGCATCGCGCTCGGGGATACGGGCGTCTGCAAAGCGCTGTACGAACGGCAGGGCTTTCGTGAGGCGGGTGCCGGGGCGCGAGACAATAGCGATGGGCACGCGGGCGGCGATGCCTTCCCAGTCTTTCCAGAGATGGAAACCGGCGGCGCTGTCAGCGCCCATCAGCCAGACGAAGTGCGCTTCGGGTTCGGCGTCCTGCAGGGCGCGGAGCGTGTCGACCGTGTAGGTGAGGTCCAGCTGGCGTTCGATGTCGGTGACAGCCATGCCAGGGGATGTTGCCATCTCGCGTGCAGAGGCGAGGCGGGCGCGGAAATCTCCGTGTGCGGACTTCAGCGGATTGCCGCGTGCGACGATCCACCAGACACCGTGAAGCGCGAGGCGGCGCATGGCGGTTTCAGCGACGTGCAGGTGGCCGCCATGCGCGGGATTGAAACTGCCGCCGAGAAGGCCGATGCGGCGGCCGGCAGCTGGGCCGGGCAGGACGGCGCGCATCAGGGGCGGACCTGTCCCGTGCCGCGCACGAGGTATTTGTAGGTGGTCAGTTGATCGGCGCCGACGGGGCCGCGCGCATGGATGCGGCCGGTGGCGATGCCGATCTCGCCGCCGAAGCCGAACTCGCCGCCATCGGCGAACTGGGTGGAGGCATTGTGCAGCACGATGGCGCTGTCGACGCGGGCGAGGAAGGTGGCGGCAGCGGCGGCGTCTTCGGTGAGGATCGCGTCTGTATGGCCGGACGACCAGCGCGCGATGTGAGCGAGCGCGCCCTCGAGGCCGTCGACGATGGCTATGGCGAGGATCGGGGCGAGGTATTCCGTTGCCCAGTCTTCCTCCGTAGCCGGAACAATTCCGGGCAGGATGGAAAGGGCGCGCGCATCACCGCGCAGTTCGCAGCCGCCTTCGATGAGCTTCGCGGCGATCTGCGGCAGCAGGGTGGGCGCCACCTCTGCGTCGATCAGCAGCGTTTCTGTGGAGCCGCAGACGCCGGTGCGGCGGAGCTTGGCATTGTAAGTGATGTCGATGGCTTTCGCCGGGTCGGCGGCGGCGTGGACGTAAGTGTGGCAAAGGCCTTCGAGATGGCCGATGACAGGCACGCGGGCTTCGGCCTGCACACGCTCGACAAGGCTTTTGCCCCCGCGCGGGACAATGACATCCAGCGCGCCGCCGAGGCCGGAAAGAAGGTGACCGACCGCGTCGCGGTTGGTGGTGGCGATAAGTTGGATCGCATCTTCCGGCAGGCCTTCGGCCTTCAGCGCATCGCGCATGGCGCCGGCGAGGGCGCGCGAGGAGCGGATGCTTTCCGAGCCGCCGCGCAGGATCGCGGCATTGCCGGAGCGCAGGCAAAGCGCACCGGCATCTGCAGTCACATTCGGGCGGCTCTCATAGATGATGCCGATGACGCCGAGCGG
>DNFL01000277.1 GCA_003486945.1 Hyphomonas sp.
CTGTTCGACAGTGATCAGGGTGGGAGAGCAATGCGCCATTCCTGACCAGCTCCACCCCCGTAGCCTCGTCCGCCCGCCAACAGTTCCGCCTCGACACACGCTCATCGCGAAATCGCACTCTGACCCCAGTTTCCAGCGAAATCGCACCCTGACCCCAGTTACCGCTCCCCGAACTGAAGCAGCAGCGAAAGCGCCGTGCCTGCGGTGATGAGTAGAAGACCCCGGTTGACCGAGAAGTGCATGTGCACTCCAGCGTGCCAGCCAGGCAGCCCGCGGAGGCGTACGCCGCATGTCCGGTGCGCCATGATGCCTCAAGGAACGCGGACCGGGCGCAGAGCCCATGCCGCAGTGGGTCAGCTTGAGCGAGAGATCAGGCCTCATGCGGCACAGATGCCCGGGAGGCTATTCATCCATCCTCCAATTGGACCGCGGAGGCAGCACTTCCAGTGACCTTCTGTCGAGCTGCGCGAGGACCTCTTCAAATCCATACTTCGGCTTCCAGTCAAGTTCATCCATGGCGAGCGCGGGAGAGTAGACCCGGTCTATCGAGTTCGGCAGTTTCCACTTGCGGCGGCGGAATGTTTCTGCCAGTTCCGGGCAACGAAGCGCGATGACCTCGGAGGCGTTCGTCAGAAGCCTTTCCGTATCCTCCGGCAGGAACGGCGTGCTTCCAGAAACAACATAGCGACGAAAGCCAGGCAAGGACGCGAGCGCGGCAGTTGCGTGCGCGTCGGCAACATCGCGAACGTCGATGCCCCTGTGCAACCGATAGGCAGCCATGATCGGCGCCGGCTCCGGAAAGCATCGTGACATGCGGATCACCGTGACCGACAACCGGGATTTCTGGGCAAGCTCGTGCAGAAGGGCTTCCGCCCTGAGCTTTGTGCGGTGGTAGATCGTCCGGGGCAAAGGTACGGTTTCCTCATCAATCCAGGCTGCCCGGTCGTTCGGCGTTGAAGCAGAGCCGTACAGCGCTGTGGTGCTGGTGAAGACGAGCGTTCGGGCGCCGGCTTCTTCAGCAAGGCGTGCGAGCCTTCCGGTGGCCGCCACGTTGGTCGCCTCAAATGCCTCCTCGGTGGAGTGCCCTACATGGGGGGCGTGCATCGCGGCGATGTGGATCACTGCGTCGACCCCTCGCAGCGCCGCGCGAATCGAATCGGCGTCCTCGATCGATCCTACGATGTCGGATGTCGACGACGGCGCGCGGTCAAAGCCAATGACTTCGTGTTCCGCGGACAGGCTGATATAGGTCGCGCGGCCGATTCTTCCGGAAGCGCCAGTGATGAGGATCCTCATGAAGCCTGACGGTTGAGTCGAGCGGTTCGCGCGCCTATGCCCGAGCCTGGCACTCTAGCCATCACGCGTCCGTTCGAACAAGATCCTGAGTCTCATCATTCCCGACACCATTGAGACCGGGTTGATGCGCGCATCGCACGGAACGACTCTGGCAGATCGGCTTCATCTCCTGAGCCGGACGTGAGTTCCAAGATCGCGCGCTTCTGCTCGTCAGTGGCGGGTATCCCGCCCTCATGGATGATTCATGCAAGTGAACGCATTCCCGATGCAGGCTCGCCGTACTCGATGAGATGGCGCACCTCTGCTATCTCCCAGTCGTCCAGGACGGCGCTCCAGCAATCCAGCACCGCGTTGACGCGCAGAAGATACTCAAGCGCTGGGGCGTAGGTCACGATCCGTCCTCCGGACCAACGCTGTGTTGTGCCGCCGCGCAGGCGCGGACCAGCGGACCGGAAGAGCCGTGGTTGCGCAGCCAGCCTGACCACATGGTCATCGCCCCCCTGCCGGGCGCTGATGGGGGTACACGCGAATCTGCTCAATGGCTTGACGCTCATTCTCTCCGTATAGCGGGCCGAGAGGAAACGAGCCGTCGATGTGCAGCACGAAGTCGTGGTCTTCGACGATATGGAGAACATAGTAGAACCCAGCGAGCAGACCCAGGCTGCAATTGCCCGGGCCGAACACCAGATCGCGAACCTTTCCTCGATGCCGAGGAGACCCCTTCAACACCTCGGTGAGTTCGTACCTTGCCTCTACGTAGGCGCATTCGCCTCCATCGAACCCGTTGGCTTCGCATTCCCTGTGAGGCATCTGCCTGAGCCGGGTGCCGACAACCCTCGCAACCATAACATGCACCGCGGCGGAGAACAGCTGGGAATCGGCAGGGTGCGGCTGACGCGAACAGGCGTCTGCCGAAGGAGCACCCATGACTGCAAGCACTGCAATCACGAAACCAATGCGCATGGCGCTGGAGCTAGGCGGATATGGGGTCAGAGTGAATTTACCGGAGGGCCACGGAGCAAGGTACCTGTTCGACAGTGATCAGGGTGGGAGAGCAAAGCGCCATTTCTGTCCAACTCCGCCCCGGCAGCCTCGTCCGCCCGCCAACAGTTTCGCCTCGACACACGCTCACCGCGAAATCGCACTCTGACCCCAGTTTCCGACTACGCTGGCGGTCGCAGGCCGGAACCGGGGTTTGGTGCACAGCCAGCAAATCTGAAGGGCCGCGACCGCGGGCACCCGTGTTGGAGCAGGA
>DNFL01000342.1 GCA_003486945.1 Hyphomonas sp.
GCTGCGGGCACTTTCCAGCCCCTGCAACCCGGCCGCACGGTCGGCATCGAATTCAAGATCCGCGGCTGATCGCTTTCGGACTGAATGAAACAGGAGGGGCGAGCCGCATGGCCCGCCCCTTTTTTTGTTACCCCTCCCCCACAACGCAAAACGGCCCCGTTTCCGGGGCCGTCCGCATTCTGTAGTCCGTGAGCGGATTACTGGGCGCCGAAGCGCTTGGTGATACCGACCTTGAAGGTCCGGCCGATGGCGTCGCCCGTGAACGGATCATAGTTCAGCTCGAGGCGGGCAAATGGCGGCTTCGTGTCGAGGATGTTATCGACAGAGAACGACAGGGTCGTTTCCGCCGGCAACTGCCAGACCAGTGTCGCATCATAGCTGACGAACGACTTGATCGTCTGGCCCTGCGGCAGGATGACACCCGGCACCGGCCAGTTCGCATTTGGAGCCGTGAACAGGGCCGTACGCTGGTCTTCATACTCGCCGATATAACGTGCCGTCACGCGGGCATTCATGTTCTCGGTCGAAGCGTTTGCATAGGCCTCGAATTTGAGCTCTGGCAGCGGCGTCGCAACCGTCTGGAAGTTCAGGAAGCCGACCGCGGAGAAGGGCTGGCCGACCGTGAGCCCTTCAACGGTCACTTGGCCTACTTCATACTCCAGCACTTGGCTGCCACTGAAGCCGAGTTTGAGGTCCATGCCGTCACGCAGGACATCCTCAAACGTGTAATCCGCCTGAACATCAATACCGGAAGTCTTTATGTTCGGGCCATTGATGTACGAGGTGGACAGGCGCGACACGTTTCCGATCGCACAGGGGCCGGTAAACGTGAAACGGGCTTGAAGCCCCGCAAAGGTCGGATTTCCGCAGTTCACGGCGGAGCCGCCCGGGAACATGGCTGCGACCATCGGCGCCACGGGTTCCGTGATCACCGAATCATCGAAGTCAAAGCTCCAGTAGTCGATGATGAAGTTGAGGTTCCCCGGCTTGAAGATGGCGCCAATGTTGTAGGTTAGCGCCGATTCCGGTGCGAGGCCCGGATTGCCGGCAATGTCGACAGCGCGGAATGTGCCACCAACGTTTTGCAGCGAGGTCACACTACCTGGCGCAACCTGGGTCAGCGCCGGGCCGCGGAACGTCGTGCCGACCGAAGCGCGCAGCGCGAACGGATCTGCCACCTGCCAGCGCAGCGAGAGTTTCGGGTCGAAAGTCGAACCGATATCACCGCCATAATCCTCATAGCGGGCAGCCAGCTGAGCATTGAAATTCTCAGTAAACGGAAGGCTGAGCTCACCAAAGATGGCGAAGATGTCCTGCGATGCATTGAGCGGTCGCGACCCGGCAAGGAAGCCGAGCGCTCCGACCGGTTCGGCACAGTTGGTGGCGCCTGTGGTCACGGTTGCAATACAGGGCGTGACGTTCAGGTTGGCGATGTCATTGTACTGACGATCGAACTCTTCCTCGCGATACTGACCGCCGAACGCCCACCCCACCTGGCCACCGGCAAACGTGATCGGAAGCCGGCCGTCAAGCACACCTTCGATCACCGTAAGTTTGATCTCCTGCTCGGTGAACGTGTCTTCAAGCATGAAGTCGAGCACTTCAAGCGAGTTGGCAGCCGCCGGGTTGTAGTTCGGGTTGGTTGCACCGGTCACCACGTTCGTCTGGATGGCGTTGGAGAACGGGTTGAACCAGAGACATCCGTTGAGGCCCGGCGTGTTGGCCGCAACGTTGCAGTTCGTACCGCCCAGGCCGCGCAGCGCGAGGGCATAGCGGTTGACAACCGTGTCTTCGTTCGTGCGGCGACCGGTCTGCGAGCCGGTCGTGAACGACGCGGTATAGTTGATTGCCTCTGTCAACTCGCCCTTCAGTTCTGCCGACAGGCGATAGTGCTCGTACTCCCGGTAGCTGCGCTCGGAGCCGCGGCCGCCTGCCAGCGCGTTGCCGGCATAGCCCAGCGGACGCGTTGCGATCAGGTATGCGCCGACAGCTGCCGGAGACACGTATCCCGGATTCTGTGCAATGAGTGTTGCAAAGCCAGGGTTGGTGATCGGGACAAAGAACTGTCCGGGGATAAGCGATGCATCCGCCGTCGGGGCGCTCGCCCCGCCAACAGGCGGGAAGGACGGCGAGAAAGCGATCTGCGGCACTTCCGTCGCCGCGTAGAATGCCTGCAGAGACAGCGTATGCTTGTCACTAAGGTCGAAATCCGCCTTGCCCAGGATCTGATAGCGGTTTTCCTCTTCGACAATATTGTCAAAGGGCGTGAACTGGAAGCTGCACAGTGCGTTTGCACCGCTGACGACCGGGGTTCCGGCAAAGGTGCCGCAAGCCGGGTCGCGGGTCACGCCCTGAACCGGTGTAAAGGCTCCGCCGACGGGCAGGAACGAACCCGGGTTGCCGACGAGAGACCAGCCGCCCTGCGGGTTGCCGAGGAAGTCGCGCAATGCCCAGTCCCGCTCAGTCGTAGCCAGCTCGGAGCGGTGCTGATAGCCAGCGGCCAGCATGAAGTTGCCGAAATCGGTGGTAATGCCGCCGACAGCTTTCAGCGTGTAATCGCCATCCGAACCGTCTACGAACTTGTAGTCGCCGCCGACTTCAAATCCTTCGAAATCTGTCCGGGTGATGAAGTTCACCACGCCCGCAACGGCGTCAGAGCCGTAGGTTGCAGCCGCGCCATCTTTCAGGATCTCGATCCGGCCGACAGCTGCCATCGGCAGGATGTTGGTGTCGACCGAGCCGTTGCCAGCGAAGGCAAACGGGTTGGGCGCGAGGCGTTTGCCATCGAGCAGCACGAGTGTCCGCGAGGCGCCGAGGCCGCGAAGGTTGACCGTACCGGAGCCTTCAGAGCCCTGCGCGCGGCCGTCGAACTGGTTGGTGTCGCCCAGAACGCCGTGCGAGATCGGCAGCGACTTGATCATGTCCAGTGCCGAGGGGTTGCCCTGCAGGCGCAGGTCTTCGGCGGTCAGCACGTCGACCGGCAGCGCCGCATCTTCCGGCGTGCCCTGGATGAACGAGCCGGTGACCGTTACCCGTTCCAGCTTGCGCTCGCTGTCTTCCTGGGCGTGAGCAGCCATAGTTCCACCCAGCGCAACAGCA
Source organism: Hyphomonas sp. (assembly GCA_003486945.1). Taxonomy (GTDB): domain Bacteria; phylum Pseudomonadota; class Alphaproteobacteria; order Caulobacterales; family Hyphomonadaceae; genus Hyphomonas. Next base: position 3,100 of record DNFL01000342.1, read on the forward strand.
GATGCGCAAAGCAGCATTCCCTTGAAAGTTTTCATTCGTTTCCTCCCGAATAATGGTGGCCCGGCGCAAGCTCTTGCCGCTTGTCATATCTGTGACCGATAACCACCTTACGGGCGGGTTTGGGCGCGCAAAGAGGGCTCTTATGCTGCGCCGCTGCATACAGAATCAGAACGAACGAAAATGGCATCATTAGTGCCAGATTGGATTTTGGCTTGGATATAACCGCAAATACAGGTACGTCCAAAAACAGAACGGACCTGCCGCCGTTCTTGAAGCTGGCGGGCAAGTTCGCAGATGCCGTCGCGGCAACTCCGTTTCCGCAAACAGTGTTGCGCTGGCGCAACCAGCGTTGGGCAGACGCTGTCGGGCTGGGCGGGCTCACTCCAGAAGACTGGATTATCCACTTCGGCAAGTTCCAACCCTTGCCCGGAAACCTGCCGCAACCGCTGGCGATGCGCTATCACGGCCACCAGTTTGGCACCTACAATCCTGACCTCGGCGACGGGCGCGGCTTCCTGTTCGCCCAGCTGCGTGACACCGGTGGCCGACTTCTCGACCTCGGCACCAAGGGCTCCGGTCAGACGCCCTGGTCGCGCCGCGGCGATGGCCGGCTGACGCTGAAAGGCGGCGTGCGAGAAATCCTCGCCGCCAGCTATCTCGAAGCGCTCGGCGTCAACACGTCCAAGGCCTTCAGCCTGATCGAGACCGGCGAAGCGCTCGAACGCGGCGATGAGCCCTCGCCCACCCGTTCCTCTGTCCTCGTGCGCCTGTCGCACAGCCATATCCGCTTCGGCACCTTCCAGCGCTGCGCCTGGTTCGAGGACCGCGAGAGCATGGCAGAACTCGTCCAATACTGTGTCGCCGAATTCTTCCCCGAGGCGGCGGATGCCGAGATGGGCCGCCAGGTGCCTGCCCTGCTTGAGCGGATGGCCGTTTCCACGGGCAAGATGATCGGCCAGTGGATGGCCGCCGGTTTCGTGCACGGCGTGATGAACACCGACAATTTCAATCTCACAGGCGAGACGTTCGATTTCGGCCCTTGGCGCTTCATGCCGACCTCCGATCCGAACTTCACAGCTGCCTATTTCGACCAACAGGGCCTCTACCGTTTCGGCCGCCAACCCGTGCAGGGCGGCTGGGCGCTGCAGCAGCTTGCCTCGGCGATGCTGCTGCTCGCCGAGGCGGACGATCTTGCGAAGGCGCTGCAGCCCTATGAGGCGGCCTACCGCGACAGCTTCATCGCCCACACCCATGCCCTTCTCGGCCTCACGTCGCAGGGCGAAGCAGAGGCGGATATCGGCTTCCTGCAGCTCTTCTATGGCTGGATGACCGACACCGGCGCCTCATGGCCGCAAACCTTCTTCGACTGGCTCGGCGGCGAAGCGAGCGCGGCGCGCGCGGCCGCATCTCCGCAGGCGGCGCTTTATGCGGAGGCGGCGTTCCAGCCTGTTCGCGACGCCCTCTTCGCCCGTTCGCCCATCCGCGCCGAACGCCTCGCCCTGCCCTATTTCCAGCGCGCCGCACCCGTCTGCCTTCTGATCGAGGACGTCGAAGCGCTATGGGCGCCGATTGCCGAGAACGATGACTGGTCCGTGCTCAAGGCCAAGACGGACCTTATCGAGGAAGCCCGCCTCGCGCTTGGACTTTGACCCGACGGCGGCCTTGATCTACCCGGGCCTCGCGGGGCACTAACCGCCTCACTCCCGGAGTACATGCGCATGACTGAGACACCCCGTTCCGGCCCGCTTTCCGGCCTTCGCATTATCGACATGAGCACGGTCGTGCTTGGCCCCTTCGCGACGCTGATCCTTGCCGATCTCGGCGCCGAGGTGATCAAGATCGAGCCGCCCGGAAAGGGCGATACGATGCGCTATGCCGGCGCTTCGCCGACCGGCGATCTCGGGCCAATCTACATGGCGCTCAATCGCAACAAGCGCTCAATGACGCTTGACGCCAAGACGCCCGAAGGCAGGGCCGCGCTGACCGAGCTGCTGAGGGGCGCCGACATGTTCTTCCACAATGTCCGCCTCGCGGGCATGGAACGGCTCGGCTTCGGCTATGAGCAGGTGAAGGCGTTGAAGGACGACATCGTCTATGTCCACTGCGCCGGCTTCGGACAGGGCGGACCTTACGAAAAGCGCCAGGCCTATGACGACCTGATCCAGGGCGCCTCTGGCTTTGCCGATCTCAACGCCATCCGCTCTGGTGGCCGCCCGGAATATGCGCCGTCGCTCGTCGCCGACAAGACGGTCGGCCTGTTCGCCACCTATGCCGCGCTCGCTGGCCTGCTGCATCGCCAGCGCACCGGCAAGGGCCAGTTCATCCAGGTGCCGATGCTGGAATGTTTCACCTTCTTCAACATGGTGGAAAACCTTTATGGCGAGACTTTCCTGCCCGGCAATGGAAAGCTCGCCTACACACGCTCGGTCAATCCGAACCGGCGCCCCTATCCCACCCTCGACGGCTATATCGGACTTGTTCCGTACTCGGACGCTCAATGGGAGAAATTCTTCGAGATCGGCGGCATGCCGGACGTGTTCAGCGATCCGCGCTTTTCCACCTATGCCGCGCGCACCGAGAATACTGGCGCGCTCTACGCCCTGATCGAACAGGTCACCGCGACGCGCACCACGGACGAGTGGCTGACGTTGATGGACGAGGCGAACATTCCCGCCATGCGCTACAACACCGTGCAGGAAGTTCTCACCGACGCCCACCTCACCGCCACCGGCTTCTTCGCCGAAGCCGAACACCCGGAAGCCGGCAAGTATCGCACGATGCTGCACCCGGTCCTCTTCGCCGATACCCCCGCCAGCCTCCACCTGCCCCCGCCCCGTCCGGGTGCAGACAATGAGACGATCTTAGAAAGTTTGGGCTTGGGAGTTTGAGCCTAGTAGACTGTCCCGGCGAAAGCCCGGACCCAGCCTTCTCAACCCTCCGGCTTCGCGTAATGCGCGGGCTTGATCACTTCCATCAGCCGCGCCGGCGCTTTCAAGGGACCGAAGCCGAGGCCGGCATAGACACCGTGGGCGTCGGCGGTGCCGAGCATCCAGCGCCGGACCGTTTGCGTCTCTGGGTGCCCCATCAGCGTACGGACGAGGCTGCGGCCGATCCCTTCGCCGCGCCGCTCCGGCACCACCATCACATCGCATACCCAGGCGAAGACAGCGCCGTCCGTAACCGCGCGGGCAAAACCGATCAGCACGCCTGCTTCATCGCGCGCGACGGCGCACATCGAATTCGCACAAGCGCGCTCCACCGTGCCGCGCGGAATGCCGGGCGACCAATAGCTTTCGCGCAGCAGCGGATGCAGGATGTCGATATCGGCCTTGGTGGGTTGCTCGACGGCGATCATCGCGCGCGCCTCCTCAAACCGGCGGCTTGCCGAGCTTGCCCACGCGGCGCGCATGGCGCTCGCCGCCGAAGGGCGTAGCCAGGAAGGCCGTGACGCAGGCCTTCGCCATTTCGATGCCTATCAGGCGCGCGCCGAGCGCGATGACATTGGCATCGTTGTGCTCACGCGACAGCGCCGCCGAGAGCGGCTCCGACACGAGTGCGCAGCGCATCTCAGGATGGCGGTTCACCGCGATGGAAATGCCGATGCCGGAACCGCAAATGGCTATGCCGCGTTCGGCCTTTCCGGCAGCGAGATGGGCCGCGAGCTTGTAACCGAAATCCGGATAGTCGACGCTCGCCTCGCCGTCCGTACCCAGATCATCGATCTCGTGGCCTTCGCTGCGCAGCCAGTCCGCAAGCGCCGCCTTGAAGGCGACGGCGGCATGATCTGATGCAATCGAAATCCGCATGGCGTTTCCCTTGCCCGGCGCTGAAGGCTAGCCTGCCAGCCGCGCCATTTCCTCTTCCGAGAGTTCCGAATTGTCATAGACATTCTGCACGTCGTCGAGTTCGTCGAGCACATCGAGCAGTTTCATCAGCGCGTCGGCATTGTCGCCGGAAACGGAAACGCTGACCTTCGGCTTCCACATG
>DNFL01000196.1:0-387 GCA_003486945.1 Hyphomonas sp.
CGTGTTCAGCGCCGCGCGCGAGGCGGGCTCGGCGCCGACGAAATCTGCATAAGTATGAATGATCGCGGCGCGATCTTCGGCAACGCCCTGCTCGCGGATATGGCGCAGGAGGTCGATCGTGAGTCCGACATGCCATTCGCAATTCCGGAAGCGCGCGAGTTTGTAATAGCCGCCATACCAGCCGATCGAGCGGGCGCGGTGCGCTTTCGGGGCGAACTGTCCGGCGCGGCCCATCCAGTATTCGATCACATCCGGGCGGAAACCGGCGATGGCCTTTGCGAGAACGCTGCGGGTGGGGAAAGGCCAGCCCGTATTGAAGCCTGCCGTGCTGACGCCGATGCCGGCGGCCTCGAATTTCCCGGTGCGGAAGGTGTTGGCGGGGCGCGT
>DNFL01000196.1:616-783 GCA_003486945.1 Hyphomonas sp.
GCGGAAGGTGTTGGCGGGGCGCGTGACGACATGCTGCGCGATGCCGGTTTCGGCGAGCGCGAGCACAGATTCGAGCATGATATTCTCTGCTCCGCCCTCTTCGGCACCGGCCATCACATGCAGGACACGCATCGCATTCTCCTTCCCGCGCAGCTGCGGCTTGCGGG
>DNFL01000196.1:1029-1154 GCA_003486945.1 Hyphomonas sp.
AACACAACAGGCACAGCGCTTAACCGCGAATGCGCGCGCGGGCAAACGCCGCTTGGCAGCCCGGCGGGAACTGCCTAGACAGGCCGCAGCAATCGCGGGTGAACGAATGACCGACTACCGCCTCT
>DNFL01000196.1:1488-4517 GCA_003486945.1 Hyphomonas sp.
CGACTGGGTCGCGCGCTCGGTCAGCAATGAGGCGGAGTTCCGCAAGCACGCGCTGACACCAACAGTGCCGCTGCTGATCTCTCCGGCGGGCACGGTGCAGGATTCGACGCTGATCCTGACGCAGCTCGAAGCCTCTCACCCCGAACCGGCCGCGCGGCCGGAAGAGGCAGCTTCGCAGGCGCTGGCGCTGATCCTTGAAGATTATGCCGATGAGTGGCTGAACAAGTGCATGTTCCAGCAACGCTGGGGGCAGCAGCCGGACCGCGATGCGGCGGCGATGCGCGTGCTGGTTCAGCTGAACGATGGCAAGCGCCCGCGCGCCTTCAAGGCCCCCGCCCGGCAGATTGCAACGCGCATGCTGGCGCGCCTGTCGCTGGTCGGCGCCGAGGCGGAGAATGGCCCGACGCTGGAAAGTTCTTACCGGCGCTTTGCGCTCCGGCTGAACACCCACCTTCAGAACCACCTTTTCATCTTCGGCGGCCGGCCGAGTGCGGCGGACTTTGCGATTGCCGCTCAGTTCCAGCAAATGCTGACCGATCCGACGCCGGGAACCTGGCTCAGGGAGAAAGCGCCGTTCGTTGCGGCTTGGTGCGAGCATATGGAAGATCCCAAGGCTTCGGGGCCGTACCTACCGCTGGCGGAACTTGAGGCAACGCTGCTGCCGGTGTTCGAGGGCGAAGTTGCCCGGACTTACCTGCCCTGGGCGCATGCGAATGCGGCGAGTGCGTCGCGGCAGAAGAAAAAGTTTTCCGTCACGCTCGATGACGGCCTGTTCGAGCAGGCGACGCAGGCCTATGCCGCGCGGGCGTTCAACGGCGTGCGCACCGCGATTGCCGGGCGGATCAATGACCCGGCGCTGTCGGCGTTCCTTGATGGCGCAGGGGCGCGGAGCTTCTTTGTGCGCGCGCCGGCCAATACCTGAAACGGAAAACCCCCGCAGGAGGGGCTGCGGGGGTCCGGGAGGAGGCTCTCTCTGAGCGACGCTTAGGCTGCGTCACTCGCCTTTTTCTTGCCGATCAGTTTCGGGCCCGTTGCGGCAGGCGCGCCGATTTCGATCTTGCGGACTTTCTTTTCTTCCGGGATTTCGCGGATCAGGTCGATGCGCAGCACGCCATGCTCGAGGCTGGCACCGGTCACGATGACGTGATCGGCGAGCTGGAAGCGGCGGATGAAACTGCGCTGGGCGATGCCGCGGTGGAGGAAGTTGCGGCCGTTCCCGTCTTCGGTCTCGGCTTTCTTGCCGGCGACGGTGAGCTGGCCTTCCTTGGTTTCGATGTCGATTTCGTCCTGCGTGAAGCCGGCAACCGCGATTTCGATCGCGAAGGCATTTTCTTCAACGCGTTCAATGTTGTAGGGCGGGTAGCCCTGGGCGCCATCCAGACGCGCGGCCTGATCGATCATGCCGGCGAGGCGGTCGAAGCCGACCATGGTGCGGTAGAGGGGGGTGAGGTCTATATTGCTCATGAGGATGCAGTCCTTGTTCATAAGAAGCAACTGTAGGTGGCGGGGGCGGTCTGCAGGTCCAGCCCGGATGCGGCGCTGGCAGATGGCTCCCGGTCCCGGCCCGCTGGGCGGCACCGTGACAAGCCCTATGTGGGTAGCGTATCAGGGCTATCAAGAGCCCCGGAGGAAAGCCCCTTGAAACATCTCATGATCGCAGCCGTTTCGGCCCTGGCCCTCGCCGGCTGCACGCCCGACAAGGCGCCCGCGCCTGCCTCCCTCGACACTGCCGCCGCCGAGACCGAAACCGCTGTGGTCCTGACCCTCGCCGACGTGGTCAATTCGGACCTGCGCAGCGCAGAGGAAAAGGCCCGCGACGTGTGGCGCCATCCGGTCGAGACGCTGGAATTCTTCGACGTGACCGCCGACAAGAAAGTCGTCGAGATCTGGCCCGGCGGCGGTTGGTACACCAACATCCTTGCGCCCTGGCTCGCTTCCGGCGGCGGCACACTGGTGGCCGCAGGCTTTGACCCGTCAACCATCGAGGACGCTGACCGGCGCGCCCGCACTGAAGCGCGTATCGAGGAATTCAAGGCAAACTACGCCAAGCCGGAATTTGGGACGATCGAGCATTCGAGCTTTTCGAAAGCCTCCGGCCCTCTGACGGCTGAGGGAACTGCAGATGTCGTGCTGACTTTCCGCAACATCCACAACTGGATGGGTGAGGGCTATACCGAGAAATTCTTCGCGGACGCCTATTCGGCGCTGAAGCCCGGCGGCATTCTCGGCGTGGTCGAGCACCGCCTGCCCTCGACACAGGCGCAGGACCCGAAAGCGACCAGCGGCTATGTTCACGAGGACTATGTGAAGGCGATGGCTGTGGCCGCCGGCTTCGAATTTGTCGAAGCGAGCGAGATCAACGCCAACCCGGCGGATACCGCGGACCACCCGTTCGGCGTGTGGACCCTGCCGCCGGTTTCGACGTCGACCGACCGAGCCGGAAAGACGGTCGAGGGTTTCGATCCTGAAAAGTACAAGGCGATCGGCGAAAGCGACCGGATGACCCTGAAGTTCCGCAAGCCAGGGTAGAAATTCCGCACCCCTCCGGGAGTCCAGAAACCGTCCACACCGCCCGTGTGGACGGTTTTCGCGTTTCTGGGGAGAAGTGGGGTTGACGTATAAACCGACTGGTTGGTATGCTTGAGAATGGAGAAGCATTCATGGCGATTGATCCTGCATCCCGGGCTTTGGGGTTCTGTCCTTGTGGCGACGGCCAGTCAGCGGACCTGTTCGCTTGTCTGATGCTGGGTCCCGGCTTTCGCCGGGATCACAGGATGGTTGGGGAGGGTGCGCGATGACGGGCGTTCCTGAGCAAAGGCCTGCCGCGCGGCGAAAGCGCGATGCGGCGGAGACGAAGCTGGCGCTTATGCAGGCCGCGTTTGGCCTGGTGCGGACCAAGGGGCTGGCGGCGACGAGTGTGGATGATATCTGCGCAGCGGCGGGCGCCTCGAAAGGCGCGTTTTTCCATCACTTCAAAAGCAAGGACGATCTGGCAGCGGAGGCCGCGTATCACTGGTCGGCCGTGACCG
>DNFL01000023.1 GCA_003486945.1 Hyphomonas sp.
GTGTGGTCGGTATAGTCACCAGCATAGTCGACGCCGCCATGCTTGCCGTCAAACTCAAGCTCTTCGGCAACGAAGTACTTGTAGCCAACATCGAGCGTGAGGCGGTCAGACAGCTTCAGGCCGACGCCGATCAGGCCCTGGTAGGCCAGGCCAGCAGCGGTATCCGCGAAGCCGTTTGCGGCGTTCAGGTTCGGCGAAGTGCCCGTGACGCGGTTGGTGGCTTTCGCGCGAACGCGAGTACCGCCGACACCGGCGCCAATGTAAGGACGAATGGTGCCGTCCTTGTTGAAATCGTAGATGCCGTTCAGCATCGCGTCCATGACGGTGACATAGCCGTCCGGCGAAACGGTCGTGCCGGGCAGAGTGCCCGAAATCGAATTCGGCACTTCAAGGTCACCGGTGCGGACACCGAAGACGCCTTCGAAACGCAGGCCGTTGTCGAAACCGTAGCCCAGGCCGAGCGAACCGCCGAGGAGTTCGGATGCATCCGAATCACCAGCGAGCTTGCCGTTCACGTTGTCTTTTGCGTCGTGATCGAGACGGCCGTCGAACGTGTACTGCAGGTCAGCGCGGGAGTACCAGCCTTCCGCGTGTGCAGTGAGACCAGCAGACGCAAAAGCGGCTGCGGCGGTCGCGCACATCAGAGTTTTCTTCATACTCAATCCCCTTTTGTGTGCCGATGAGACGGGATTGTCCTCGGCCGCAGGTTCATACGGAAATAACCGCATGGAGTGGTGTTAATTCGTTTTTGCGGATTCCGCGAGCGAAATCCCCGATAGAATAGCCGGATTTCGTGGAAATTTCCGCCTACCGCGGCCCTTTTGCAACACGTTCGCGCCGGGGTCAAACGCTGCACCGTTAACAACCGGACAGGATCATCCGGGCACCTTTTTTTCGCCCGATTTCGCCTCATTTTGCGTCGGCCAGTGCTCCAAAAGAGGTGCCTGCCGGGTTCCGGGATTCGCGCTGAGGGGGAGATGGTACCGCCTTCCCGGTTTGAACGGGAGACCTCTAGATCCACAATCTAGCGCTCTAACCAACTGAGCTAAGGCGGCAACTCCTCGCGGGACATACAGTCTGCGGGGTATGCATTCAAGCAGGGGACAGTCCAGAAACCGTCCATAACTGCGTGTGGAGAGTCTAAACCTTGACGACCTGTTCGAACTCGAGGTCGACCGGCGTTCCGCGGCCGAAGATCGACACCGTGACCTTCAGGCGGCCATTGGCCTCGTCGATCTCCTCGACAGCGCCTTCGAAGCCCTGGAACGGGCCATCGTTGACCTGAACCTGCTCACCGATCTCGAACGAGACCTTCGGACGCGGACGCTCCGCTGCCGAATCGGTCGACTTGCCGAGAATGCGATCCACTTCGCGCTGGCGCACCGGCAGGGGCTTCTTGCCGCCTTCCGCACCGAGGAAACCCGAGACTTTCGGCGTGTCCTTGACGAGGTGGTAGATGTCATCCGTCAGCTGCGCCTTCATCAGCACGTAGCCGGGGAAATAGCGCTTCTCGACGGTTTTCTTCTTGCCGCGGGCGACCTCGACAACCTCTTCGGTCGGCACCTCGATCTCCTCGATCAGGTGGGTCAGGCCCTTGCGTTCCGCCTGTTCACGGATGGTGGCCGCAACCTTCTTCTCGAAGTTCGAGTAGGCATGGACGATATACCACTTGGCTTCAGGCATGGGCCGAGCGCGCTCCTGCAGGTCTGGATTGGAGGCCAGCGTCATCACGCGCCCCGGATGAAGTTCACGAAGTAGGTTATGAGCGTATCGGTCAGGAAAAGGAAGATCGCGATGATGATCGACATGATGATCACGAAGATCGTCGCCTGGATCGTCTCCTGACGTGTCGTCCACGTCACCTTGTTGCCCTCTGCCCGCACCTGCGAGAAGAAGGTCAGCGGACCGACCCGCTTTTTCTTTTCCTTGGGCGCCTGCGGCGCCTTTGGGGGCTTTTCGGCCATTACGTCACTCATTGTTGAAAGGCGGGCGGATAACCCGTTTGCAGCCCGGCGTCCACGGCAAATCTGCACCGGAAACGCCCAGTTTAAGCCATGTGGGCCCGCTTTGGGAGGGGGACAAGGCCGGAAAGACCCGGGTTCCTGCACTGACAGCCCCGCCTTCCCTGTCTTCTCCGGCAAAACCGGAAAGTAAACAGGGCAGACGCCGCAGCGTCAGCCTGCTCTGACAAACCGCGAAATGCGCGCGTTGGCGACCAGCATAGCAAGACCCGTAAGGATGCTGGCGAAGGGCACCAGAAGGAGGGCCCAGCCGAGGCCATTCTGCACCCCCGCCGCCGTGACGGAATCGCTGGCAAAGCCGACGATCAGAGGCCCCAGCGCAGGACCGAACAGGCCGGAGCCGATCATCACGAGGCTGGACGCCTGCGCCTGCCTTCCGGGACCGGCAACCAGATGCGCCGCGCCAAACGACCAGGGCAGCATGAACGCGAAGGAAAACATCGCCGGAACCATGAGAGCAATTGCCATCCATCCCTCCGGCACGAACAGCGCGGCGGCGGTGGTGAAGCTCGCGATCAGGAAAAGGATTGCAGGCGGGCCGAGCACCCTGCCTGTTCCGGAGCGAACCACCCGGTCAAATCCACGGCCGCCGATGAGCGTGCCCACGATCCCCATCAGACCTTGCAGGAGGCCGAATGTCAGGCCGACTTCGCTTGCGGTGTAACCGTGGGTGCGGATCAGGAAAGGCGCGGCAAAAGCGTAGAAAGGTGTCGCCGCAAATCCGATGATGACAGAGCCGATGAACAGCCAGCGAAAGGCCGGCGACGAAAGCAGTTTCAGACTCGAACGGAAGAACGGCTCGGCACTTGCCGCGCCTTCGCGCCGTGGCTGTGTCGGGCCTGCAGCGAAGTACAGGAGCAAGGCGAGCACGATGCCGATGGCACCTGCGCCAAAGAACGCCATACGCCAGCCGTATGCGTCGCTGACTGCGCCGCCTACTGCAAACCCGACCATCGAGCCGAGCGGAATTCCCATCGAGAAAATTCCAATCGCCATGCCGCGAAACTGCGGGCGTATCCGGCGCGCGATCAGCGCATGGCCTGACGGCACGGCGCCGGCTTCGCCGAACGCGACACCGAACCGCGTGATGGCGAGAAATACAAAGCTGGCGGCGAGCCCCGAGAGGGACGTCATCGCGCTCCACACCAGAATGCAGAAAACCAGCACCAGCCGCGTCGAGCCGCGATCTGCAAAACGCGCGAGTGGCAAGGACATCAGCGAATAGCACACGGCAAAGGCAATGCCGGTGACGAGGCCGAGCTGCGTGTCGCTGAGGCCAAGGTCGGTACGGATGGCCTCAGCCAGGATGAAAGGAAGTATCCTGTCGATCTGGCAAAGCATGCTGACCAACAGCAGAACCAGAAGAAGTGTCCATGCGCGCAGGCCGGCAAAGTAATCTTCATGCGGAGCAAATACGGACGGCGCTGGAACAGGCATGAGGCGCTCGGCGTCAATTTCCCGATAGGTCATGCGCGGCCCGCCTCGCTGGCGAAGGACACGCCCGTCAGTTGTTCCGACACGCGCCACAGGCGCTCGGCCGTTTCCGGGTCCAGAGCCGCTTGAGGTATTCGTGAAGGCGCCGGATAGCCGCGCAGCTCTGCTGGACCATTGGGCCCGTAATAACCTCCCGGCGCAGCTTGAGGCGACGTTGCCGCGAACAAGGTTGGCAGGGCGCCTTTGGCGGCGGACTGAAACATCAGGCGCGCGAACCTGCGCTCCAGACTGATCCGTTCCTGGCCCGGCGCATTGAAAAGCAAGTTGGTGCGGGAAAGGCCGGGATGCGCGGACAGGCTGGTGACGCCCCAGCCACTTGCCTCACTGCGCCGGTGCATTTCCAGCGCGAAGACAAGGCAGGCCAGCTTCGACTGGGCGTAGACCGGAAAAGGATCATAAGCCTGCTTTGCCTGCAGGTCGTCGAAGTTCATTCGTCCGCGCCCTGCGGCAATGCTCGATACTGTGACAACCCGCGCCGCCCTGCCCTTCTGGAGCATAGGCATCAGATGCGCCGTCAGCGCAAAATGGCCGAGATAGTTGGTGCCGAGCTGAAGTTCGAATCCATCCTCCGTCTCAAGACGTTTCGGTGGCACCATGACGCCGGCGTTGTTGATCAAGAGGTCGATTGAACCGGTCTGGCCCTTGAGCCGCGCGGCAAAGCCCTCCACCGATTTCAGGCTTGCGAGGTCGAGTTGCTCGAAACGGACCTTTCCAGTCCGGGCTTTCGCCTGGATCTTGCCGACAGAAGCTGCTCCGTTCCGGAAGTTTCGCCCAGCAATCACGACCTCCGCCCCGGCGCGCGCGAGTTCCAGGGCCGTTTCATATCCAAGCCCGCCTGTGCCTGTGACCACCGCCACGCGGCCCTTCTGTGAGGGCATTTCTGAAACTGTCCATTTTGTCATAGGTTCACCTTCTCAAGGATTCGCACTTGGTGTAATATTAAATTACACTGAGTGCAATATTGCATTGAAGGTAATTTATGGCATCAGGTCAGACCAAGGGCCCGGCGACGGAGGGATTGCGCGAGCGAAAGCGGCGCGAGACCCTGCAACGCATCACGGCGGCGGGCATGCGCCTGTTCATCAAGCAGGGCTATGACAACACGACGCTCGACGAGATCGCGGCGGAGGCCGGCATCTCGCGGCGCACGTTCTTCTATTACTTCAAGTCCAAGGACGAGATTCTGCTGTCCATGCAGCGCCTGAATAGCGGCCGGCTGACAGAAGCGGTGCGCAACGCGCCCGCAGGCGCCAGTCCGCTGGAAACGATCCGCGACGCCGTCATCCGGGTAAGCGAAGAGATACCGGCGCGGGAAATGATCGGAATCCACCGCCTGATGAAATCGAGCGCGGCGGTGCAGGCGCGTAAGCACATTACCTATGTCGAGAACGAGAATGCGCTGGTTGAGGCGCTGCGCGTGAAGTTTCCGGGCCCGAAACACGAGACAGCGCTGAAGCTGGCAGCGATGATGTCGGTCGGCGCAATGCGGCTGGCTGTCGAAACGCTGGATGAGGAGAACGGCAAGCGGCCGCTGCCGGACATCCTGCGCGACATCTACGCGACGCTCGACAAGGGCGTCTGAACCAGCGCCTTGTAGGCATGCCAGCTCGCCATGCCGATGATGGGGAACACGATGGCGAGGCCGATGAAGGCGAAGAGGATGCCGAGGAGCGTCAGCGCGACGATCAGCACCGCCCATAGGAACATCGGAAAGAAGTTGCGGTTGACCGCGCGGACGCTGGTCGCCAGCGCCATGAAGACATTGTAGCGCCGGTCGAGCAGCATCGGGGCGGCAAGGGCGGCGAGCGCATAGTTGCAGAAGGCGACGAAGCCGCCAGTGGCGAGGCCGATCAGCACCATCAGCTGTCCGGCGGGGTCGAGCAGCACGAAGTTCAGGAAATCCGACCGGTCCCGCAGGATGCGCCAGGTGGAGAGGGCGTAAATGACCTGCGCCATGCGGGTCCACAGGAAGTAGAGGAAGACGAGCAGCAGGCCGAGGATCAGCTGTTCCTTGTGGGCCGCGTCGCGCACCCAGAACACGTCGATCAGGCGCGGCTTCTTCCCTTCGGAGAGGCTGCGGGAGGCGGCGTAGAGGCCCATGCCGAGCATCGGCCCGACGAGCAGGAAGCCGCCGAGCAGGACGTAGAACCAGCTGGCTGAGCCTGTAGACCAGAGCAGCCAGAAAATGCCGGCGCTGACGGCGGCGAGGATCAGGCCATAGAGGGTGGCGGTGGCGGGGATGGCGCAGAAGTCGCGCCAGCCGGCGGCGAGCCAGCCGAGCGGGGCGCTGAGAGGGATGGGGTTGATCTGCGGCAGGCGCACGGGCGGCGCCGGGCTGTGTGTTTCGTCCAAATTATCCTCCCCGGCGGTTTCCGCCTTTTGGCGGATAGTGAGGGGCAAAGCGGGGATCGGCATCTCCGGAAAACTACGTAGGGTGCGGCGCCCTGCCCCTGGCGCCGGTCTTGCGCAGAGCGGGGCGGTGTGGCGTGCTGGGCGGCGGAGGATTTGCGGATGCAGTTTGAACTCGAGGAAGATCACCGGATGCTGCGCGACCTGGTGCAGCGGTTTGTGCGCGAAGAGGTCATCCCCCTCGAGCAGGCCGTGCTGGCGCGGGACGCGGCGGGGCAAGGCGCCTACCTGACGGCGGAGGAGAAGGCGCGGCTGGACGCCGTGTCGAAGGAGATGGGCCTCTGGAGCCTTGATGCGCCGGAGGAAGTCGGCGGCATGGGGCTGCCGCATGTGGCGCTGGTGGCGGTGAACGAGGCGCTGGGATCGAGCGCGGCGACCTATACGCTGCCGCCGGACTCGCCGAACCTCCGCATGCTGATGACAGCGGCGAACGAACGTCAGAAAGAAGCCTATCTGGCGCCCTATGCGCGCGGCGAGACGGTTTCGGCCATCGGCATTTCGGAGCCGGGCGCAGGTGCGGACCCGGCGGGCATGAAAACCCATGCCGTGCGCGACGGCGACGATTGGGTGATCAATGGCCGCAAGATCTGGATCACGCGGGCGGCAGAGGCCGACTTCACCATCCTGATGGCGATCACCGACAAGGCCAAGGGCGCGAAGGGCGGAATGTCCGCCTTCCTCGTCGACAAGGGCACGCCAGGCTTCAATGTGCTGCGGCGCATTCCAATGCTGGGCGGCGAGTTCACCTATGAAGTGGTGCTGCAGGATTGCCGGGTGCCGGGCTGGAAATTGCTGGGCAAGGAAGGCGACGGCTTCGGCCCGATGCAGGTGCGCCTTGGTACGCGGCGGATGGAGATGGCAGCCTGGTGTATCGGCGCGGCGCAGCGCGCGCTGGACATGATGCGCGAGTATGCCCCGCAGCGAAGGACGTTCGGCGCGAAACTGTCAGAGCGGCAGGCCGTCCAGTGGTGGGTGGCGGACGCAGCGATGAAAATCCATGCGGCGCGCCTGATGGCGTACGACTGCGCGTGGAAGATCGATCAGGGCAAGGACGTCCGCACCGAAATCTCGATGATCAAAGTGTATGCGACCGAGATGGCGACCGAAGTGATCGACCACACGATGCAGACTTTCGGCGCGATGGGCATGACCAAGGAAATGCCGCTGCATCTGATGGCCGGCCGTATACGGAACATGCGGATCTATGACGGGCCGAGCGAAGTGCACCGGATGGTGGTGGCGCGGAACCTGATGGATACGCGCTCCTGAACTTCCGGCTAAGCCCCGAAATGTTTCGCGGGCAGCCCCGGCACATCAACATTGATAGCGAAGAGGCTGCCGGAGAGAGGCCGGGCGTCGAGCTGAGGGAAGCTCAGGCCCTGGCGGGCTGTGGTGATGAAGAGGGTACGCATGTCTTCGCCGCCGAAGGCGCAGCCGGTGGGCAGCGGGGCGGCAAGGATGATGACTTCATCGACATCGCCTTGCGGCGTGAAGCGAACAACGCGCGAGGCGCCATGCAGGCAGACCCAGAGGCCACCTTCGGCATCGACCGCGGAGCCATACGGCATACCGCCGAGTTCATGCGTGAAGGCGAAGGTGCGCCGGCCGGTGATCGACCCGGTAGCGGGGTCGTAATCGTGGGCGAGAACTTCGTATTCGGCGGTGTCGCAGGTGTAGAAGGTGCGCCCGTCCGGTGAGAATTCGAAGGTGCGGGCCGAGAGGACTGAGGGCAGCCGGATGGGGCTGACGGTCTTGTCAGGATTGTAGCGGTAGTAGGCTCCGGAGGGCTCGCGCTCCTGCTCGTCTTCGGTGGCGAACCAGAAGGTGCCATCCGGGGCAACCCCGCCATCGCTGGTGCGGTTGGTGGTGGGTTCGCCGTCAATACCGGTGATGCGTTCGTAGAGTTCGACCGAGGGATCGAACACACCGATCTCGCAATCGGCAGCCATCAGGATAAGGCCGCCCCAGAGGGCAATGCGGCTGGGGCGGACGGGGAGTTCGTAGCGGCGCGTGTTGCCGGTGAGCGGGTTGTAGCGGTGCAGCTTGGCGCGCTTCTGATCGACCCACCAGAGGCGGTTTTCCGCCGCGTTCCAGACCGGTGACTGGCCCGTGAGGCATCCTGTGGGGGCAACGCATTCGGGCGTGATGATCATGGGCGCGCCCTTTAGTCTTCGCCGAGCAGTCCGGCAAGATCGGCGAGTTCGAACAGGCCTTCCTGCAGGGCTTCGATGGCGGAGGTTTCCTCGACATCGGCGCCGAGGGTTTCCAGAGCGAGGCCGTAGGCTTCGAGCAGCGGGCCGTCGGCGACGAGGAGGACTTCTTCGCCGGGGTCGTAATGGGCGGCGACATCTGCCCCGATCATCAGGCCTGCCAAGGCGGCGGCCTTGTTTTCCGGGGAGAGCTGGCCCTGGCGGATGGCGGCGTCGACTGAGAAGACAGGTGCAGCGCGGCCGGCATCCAGCGCGCGTTCCAGCCAGTCGCGGAAGACGGCCATGTCGAAGGCCTGCACAGCGCCGGCATCGAGGGCGAGGGAGCCGTGGGAGAGCAGGAGATCGCGCAGCTCGGCGGTGATCTCGGTGGAGAAGCCCGTGAGGCGGCCATGTTCGACGGCGCAGTGGCGGGGGGGGGGGGCGGCGGGGGAGGAGGGGGCCGTTGGGGGCCCCCGGGCGCAAGGGGGGGGGTTGGGGGCGGCGGGGGGGGGGGGGG
>DNFL01000024.1 GCA_003486945.1 Hyphomonas sp.
CCCCCCGCCCCCGGCACGCGTGGCACCCTGCCCCGCACGCGCGACTATTACCGTATCGAGGACAGCGAGGGCCGGCGCTACTGGGTATTCCGCGAAGGCCTCTATGATGACGCCCGGGGCGCAGTGCCGGATTGGTTCGTACAGGGACTGTTTGCATGAGCGGCTATGCCGAACTCGCGGTGACGACCAATTTCTCCTTCCTGCGCGGCGCCAGCCATGCGGAGGAGTTGGTGAAACGCGCAGCTGAGATGGGGCTCGCTGCGATTGGCGTGGCAGATCGCAACACGCTCGCCGGTGTCGTGCGCGCGCATGTGGCGGCGAAGACGGCGGGCGTGAAGCTACTGATCGGCGCGCGTCTTGTGCCAGAGGATGGCCCGGAAATGATCGCCTATCCGATTGACCGTTCCGCCTATGGCCGCCTCTCGCGCCTGCTTTCCGAAGGCAAGATGAAGCCCGGCGTACCAAAGGGCGAATGCCATATCCTGCTGCGCGATATTCTCGCCGCCAGTGAAGGCATGATCCTGATCGTGATGCCGCCGGATGTTCCGGACCCGGCATTCGGCGAGGCGCTGGCGCGGATCGCACGCGCCGCGCCGGGCCGGGCCTATCTCGCCGCGCGCTATACATATGCCGGCCGCAACCGCGAGCATCTCGGGCGGCTGGCGGAGCTTGCGGAGACTGCCGGCGCGCCCATGGTGGCCGTCAATGACGTGCTCTATCACACGCCGGAGCGCCGCCCGCTGCAGGATGTTCTGACCTGCATCCGCGAGCATTGCACCATCGACACAGCCGGCTACCGGCTGGAGGCCAACGGCGAGCGCCACATAAAATCCCCCGAAGAGATGGCGCGCCTGTTCAGGGGCTTTGAAACCGCCCTGAAGCGCGCGCTGGACATCGCGGCGCGCTGCACCTTCAGCCTCGATGAGCTCTCCTACGAGTATCCGGACGAGCCTGTGCCGGCGGGATCCACACCGCAGTCGCATCTCGAACACCTCACCTGGAAGGGCGCAGAATGGCGTTATCCGAAGGGCATTCCGGACAAGGTGTCGAGGCAACTCCACAAGGAACTCGCCATCATCGCGCAGCTGAACTATGCGCCCTATTTCCTCACCGTGCACGATATCGTCGCCTGGGCGCGGGCGCAGAATATTCTCTGCCAGGGGCGCGGCTCGGCCGCGAACTCGGCCGTCTGCTATTGCCTTGGCGTGACCAGCGTTGACCCGGCGCTGACCAACCTGCTGTTCGAACGCTTCCTCTCCCCCGAGCGCAAGGAACCGCCGGATATTGATGTCGATTTCGAACACGAACGGCGCGAAGAAGTCATTCAATACGTGTACGAACGATATGGCCGCCACCGGGCGGCGCTCACGGCGACGGTGATTTCCTACCGCTCACGCTCTGCCATTCGGGAGGTGTGCAAGGCGCTGGGGCTAAGCGAGGAGATCGCCGCGGCGCTTGCCAGCGGCGTGTGGGGCAGCTGGAGCGACGGGCTGCCGGACAAGCGGATTGTCGAGGCTGGCCTCGACCCGGCAAACCCGCTGATCCGCCGCGCCGTGCAGCTTGCCCGCCAGCTGCTCGGTTTCCCGCGCCATCTTTCGCAGCATGTCGGCGGCTTCGTGCTGACGCGCTGCCCGCTGATCGAGACCGTGCCCATCGGCAATGCCGCGATGGAAGAGCGCACTTTCATCGAATGGGACAAGGACGATATCGACGCGCTGGGCATCATGAAAGTGGATGTTCTGGCGCTCGGGATGCTGACCTGCATCCGCAAAGCGTTCGACCTGCTCGACAGCCACAAAGGCCTGCGCTTCGATCTCGCCAGCATCCCGCAGGATGACACGGCGACCTATAACATGCTGTGCAAGGCCGACAGCCTCGGCGTGTTCCAGGTGGAGAGCCGGGCGCAGATGGCGATGTTGCCGCGCCTGAGGCCGCGCACATTCTACGACCTCGTGATTGAAGTCGCCATCGTGCGCCCCGGCCCGATCCAGGGCAACATGGTGCACCCCTACCTGCGGCGGCGAAAGGGAACCGAGCCCGTGAGCTTCCCGAGCCCGGCGCCGGATGAAGGCCCGCCGGATGAACTGAAATCCATCCTCAGCCGCACGATGGGCGTGCCCCTGTTTCAGGAACAGGCGATGCAGATCGCCATCGATGCCGCAAAGTTCTCAGCCGAGGAGGCGAACGGGCTGCGCCGCGCCATGGCGACGTTCCGCAATGTCGGAACGATCCACAAGTATGAGGATATGTTTGTTACACGGATGATTGCGCGCGGCTATGAGCCCGCCTTCGCGAAAGCCTGTTTCGACCAGATCAAGGGATTTGGCGAATACGGCTTTCCGGAAAGCCATGCGGCCTCCTTCGCACTGCTTGTGTACATCTCCTCCTGGATCAAGTGCCATCATCCGGATGTGTTCTGCGCCGCGCTGCTGAACAGCCAGCCGATGGGCTTCTATGCGCCGGCGCAGATCGTGCGCGATGCGAAGGAGCATGGTGTCGAGATGCGCCCTGTAGATGTGAACTATTCTGACTGGGACAATACGCTTGAGCCCTCCGGTGCGGAGGAAGGGGCCTTCGCCATGCGCCTTGGCTTCCGGCAGGTCGATGGCCTCAGGGAAGATGATATGCAGCGGCTGATGGACCTGCGCGAAGATGGCTATGGCAGCCCGGATGCGCTGCTGCGGCGAACAGGACTATCCCGCGCAGCTGTCGAGCGGCTCGCCGCCGCCGATGCGTTCGGGTCAACCGGCCTCTCCCGGCGCAGCGCTATGTGGACGGTGCGCGGCGAAGCGGCTGGCCGGGCGCTGCCTCTGTTCGCGGCGGCCGATATTGCCGAACAGGGCGACGAGGCGCGGGCTGCCTTGCCAATTATTCCGCCCTCGGAAGAGGTGATCCAGGATTACCAGACCGCGCGCCTGTCGCTGAAAGATCATCCGATGCGCTTTCTCCGCGAGGTACACGCCCGGCGCGGTATCGTAACAACGGCCGAAGCGGTCAGCGCGCGCAGCGGGCGGCGTATCCAGACCTCCGGCCTCGTCCTCGTACGCCAACAGCCGGGCACGGCGAGCGGGGTCGTCTTCATCACCATCGAAGATGAAACCGGCGTCGCCAACCTCGTCGTTTGGCCGCGTGTAAAGGAGCGGTTCCGCCCGGTGCTGATGCGCGCGCGTATCCTACATGTGCGCGGCCGGGTGCAGACGGCGGATAACGTTACGCACATTGTCGCCGACCAGCTCATCGACTGTTCGGCGGATCTGTCCCTGCTCTCGGAAGACACGCTGCGCGATCCAATCAAGGGCATCCTCGCCCGCCCGGACGAAGTCGCACGTCCACCGGCGGAAAACCGCGGCCCCGGAAACCGCAAAAGCTCAGCCGGCCACCCCCGAGATGTCCGTATCATTCCTCCAAGCCGGGATTTCCACTAGCATGTGCAGACTCCGCCTTCCGAATACGGATCATCACCGGCCAGCCCGATAGCCGCAAAGCCGCCGCAGCCGGATATAGTTCGAATCAAAACGAGGCTTCCTCCCGGACCCGGGATCGCCGAGTGCTTTTGGATCACACATCCAGCTCTAGGGGCTTGCACTTTCATCCGGCCAGTAGAGACACACAGGGCTTTCAACGAGCAGCTTTTGCTGGAGCTCCGCCGTGGGGGCCAGCGCTGGCCCGGGCTAGGTATTTTCCCACATAGGAAAATTGCTAAGCAGCCGGCACTAATTAGCCCTGATACAGAAAATCAGGCGGAACACTGGATGTGCAAGGGGTCAGGTCTGAACAAAAGCCTCAAGGGTTGGGCACTAGCTGTGCTTCTTCCTTTTGCGGCCGCAGGCTGCGCTTCGGTTTCACAGCCTTCGGAACATACATTCAAGCCTTGGTCTGGTCTGAATGATTGCTTGCAACGTGATGTGCAGCCCCAACTCAACACTGCCGCAGATATGGCGTTGACCTGTGCCGGCAGCCAGGCCGCCGAAGACCCCCGCAGGAGCGGGATTGACCGTGCCAGTGCCCACTTTAATGCTGCACTCGCCTTCAATCTGCTCGCTGAGCAGACAGTCGGCTCGCAAGCCTGCGAAACCCGAAGCGGCTGCTACCGCTTCGCTCTC
>DNFL01000144.1:0-771 GCA_003486945.1 Hyphomonas sp.
AGGGTCCGCCGCGCGAAGACAAGATCGCTGCCATCGGCGTGCGCCTCAAACGCTGGGTCAGCTTCCACGGGATCTCGCTGAACATCGACCCCGATCTCACCCACTTCACCGGCATCACCCCCTGCGGCATCGACGACCCCCGCTACGGCGTCACCAGCCTCGCCGGCCTCGGCCGCGTGGCGACCATGGCAGATGCCGACATCGCGCTCAGGGACGCATTCGAGGAAGTGTTCGGCAGCCGGCTGGTGCGGGTTGAAGCACCGGTAGAGACAAGCTCGGCATGAGCTCCTTGCCGCGCGGGCAAGGCCCCACCTACTCCGTCAACGGATCACTTTCCGTGCCGATCCGTCCCGTGCCACCGTTCGGCAGGCGGGCGACGTAGAGAAGCGTCCACAGCATCACGCACAGCGAGCCGAGCGCCCAGACGGGCAGACCGAACCCCATGCCGGTCTGCACCGCCATCTGGCGCTCGCTCGGCGGCGGGCCGGGCGGGCCGCGGCGCTGGGGTTGCTGCTGTTTCTTTTCGCCATCAGAAGCTGCAGCATCCGATTTCTGTTCTTCGCCCTCTTCGCCGTCTTCGCCTTCCTTGGCAGTTTCGGTCTTCACCGCAGCCGCCGGCGGCGCAGTCATCATCCGGTGCTGGGCCGCGCCCATGCCGGTGCCAGCCGTATAGGCCAGCAGGCCGAGGATCATCGGCACAAGGACGATCACCGCCAGCCAGGACGGACGGCGCGCATCCGAAAGGCGCCGCGTATGCGCGACGAACGAGGT
>DNFL01000144.1:971-2516 GCA_003486945.1 Hyphomonas sp.
CCGCGTATGCGCGACGAACGAGGTGAACTCGGTCAGGATCGTGTACACCGCAAACGGCACGAGCAGCGCCGGCACCGTGATGATCAGCAGGCTGACCGGCGCATTCGCGGCCGCCAGGTTCACCCCCGCAATGCCAAGGATGCCGGCCGTGAATGACGGCACAATATACAGCAGCAGGCGCCCCATGAAGAACATCGTCCAGGCCCGCGTGAAATGCACGCGCGAGGTTTCGCCAAACGGATTGAGCAGGGTCTGCGGCCAGTTCATGCTGCCGGGATCGTCGCGCGCGTCGAGAATCCAGGGCCGGTGCGGATCGATGGTGCCGGACGTTGTCTTCATGTCAGTCTCTTTTCTGCGCCGGGGTCAATGGAAGGTCGAAGCTGCATGATCCGCAGGTGGACCATGGCGATTGGGTTTCGGGTCACTGCGCATGCGAAACGCGGCATAGCCAGTCAGCCCGCTGGCAACGAGGAATGAGGCAATGGTCGTAACCGCGGCAAGGCGGCTGTACTCCAGCGCCCGCTCGGCCAACGCCTCGAACGCCGCATTCAGACCCTCAGCCTCCATGACCTTCTGCATCTCGGCCTGAACCTCGAACGCAGCCGGCGAAAGAACCGGCAGGAACATCATCGAGAAGACCATGTTGATGAAGCCGAACCCCGCCAGAAAGCCGAGCCACAGCCAGGCGCTGAGCCCGGCATCATGCAGGCGCTTGCCGAACAGGCAGACGTAAGGAAACACGAGCGCGTATTGCAGCACCCCGAAACCCGGCAAGGCCACGGTCGACAGAACCGTGATCACCAGCATCGCGCCGGTCAGCAGGATGAACCCGCGCGCAAACGGCGCAGGCGCAATGCGCCCTTGCGGCTCGAGGAACAGGAAACGGAAATCCATTGGGCTGTGTGTATAGTCTCTCAGGTTCGAACCGGGTTGCAAACCGGCCCTTATCAATAAACGATAAGAAGATGCAACAAAAAAAGCCCCTCAAACGAAATGAGCCCCGGCGTCCCGCCGGGGCTCACAATGCTCGCTGACCCTGAGATCAGTTGAACGTCACACTCGGACCGCCGGGGCCCGGGCCATACTGGTTTTCGTTTGGGTCGGTCTTGTTGATCAGCCCCATGACGAAACCGACAACTCCGGTGACGATGGCGGTCGAGAGGATGCTCGGCAGGAGCTGCGCCTGCGCCATCTGCTTTGTTGCGTCCATCGCTGCAGAGATCGCTGCGGAAGGGTCGCTGCTGGCTGCATCTTCGATCTGGCGCTGCATTTCCAACTGAGCCTCGATCGAATTCGCTCCAAACGCGCCAAGCAGGGCAGCGCTGGCCACAAAGGACACGATGATGGCAAGCACCACGATCGCCAGTGTCAGCCAGCCGGTCTTACCGGAATCGTGGAAGCGTTTCACGTGCACGGCAATCCAGGGCCAAATGAAGAGAAGGCCCAGCATGCCGAGGAAGGGTGATACGAACGCGCTGAGCGCGCTCAGCGCGCAGCTGATGCCGAAAAGAATCCAGACCGCTCTCCAGTAAGTCGGCTGGTCGA